>CAIUPC010000470.1 GCA_903900905.1 uncultured Acetobacteraceae bacterium | reverse complement strand
GTATCTCCCCGAAAACCGTGCCTTTTCACCCCTCCCCCTAACCCCCTCCCTCAAGGGGAGGGGGAGACACCATGGTCTGGCGTCAGACCCGCTGCGCCAGCTCCCGCAGGCTTTCGCGGATGACGCCGTCCAAGGCCGCGTCCTCCCCCAACCGGTCGATCACCTTGGCGATCGCGCCTTGCGCTTCCGCCCGCCGGTAGCCGAGATTGACCAGGGCCGACAGCGCGTCGTCCGCCACCGTCGCGGGGCGCGCGGTGGCCGGCATGGCCACGCCGGAGGAACTCGGCATGGCCCCCGCCTTGTCGCGCAATTCCGTCAGCAGCCGCACCGCCAGCCGCGGGCCGACGCCGGGCGCGCGGGTCAGGCCGGCTTTGTCGCCCGCCGCGATGGCGCCGATGAGGTCGCGCGGCGACAGCGCCGACAGCACCGACAAGGCGACCTTGGCGCCCACGCCCTGCACCGTCGTCAGCAGCCGGAACCAGTCCCGTTCCGCCGAATCCGCGAAGCCATAGAGTTGGATCGCGTCTTCGCGCACATGCGTCTCAATCAGCAGGCGGGTGATCGCGGGCGCCTGAGGCAGCGCGGCCAGCGTGCGGGACGACGCCTGCACGAGATAGCCGACACCGTTGACGTCGAGAATGCAGGATCCGTCCTGGAGCGAATCGACCCGCCCGGTCAGGAGCGCGATCATGCTGCCGGCTTCGCCCAGGCGAGGCGGGAGGCGCGGTGATGCGCATGGCAGATCGCCACCGCCAGCGCGTCAGCCGCATCGGCCCGCTTCAGCGTGGCATTGGGCAGCAGGCGTTTGACCATCATGCTTACCTGATCCTTGTCCGCACCGCCGGTGCCCACCACCGCCATCTTGACCGTTTTGGCGGCATATTCGGCCACCGTGATTCCCAGCAAGGCCGGCGCCAGCAGCGCCACGCCGCGGGCATAGCCCAGCTTCAGCGTCGCGCTGCCGTTGCGGTTGACATAGGTCTCCTCGACCCCCGCCTCGTCGGGGCGGTACAGCGCCAGCAGCGCGGCCAGCCCGTCATGCAGGGCTTTCAGCCGCAGTGGCACGGATTCGGTGGCATCGGTGGCGATCACCCCGTCGGCGACATGGATCAGGCGGTTGCCGGTGGCATCGATCACCCCCCAGCCGGTGAAGCGCAGCCCGGGATCGATGCCGAGCACCCGGACCACCCGCTTATCCATATTGGGCGGCCATCACATAGCCGGCGCGGCGGGATGGCGGCACGGGATGGCGGCCCGACACACGCTCAATCAGCGTTTGCGCATCCCGGTCCAGCCCGGCCTTTAAGGCGGAGTCGAGGAACAACTGCTCCAGCACATCCTGCTGCGCGTGGCTGCCACCGAGGCGGTACATTTCGCCCAGCACGGGCCGCAGCAACGCGACGGAGTCCGTGTGGCGGCCCTGGCCGTGGCGCAGCACGGCTTCGGTCACCGGCAGCGCGACGTCGCGCACCAGGATATTGTTCAGCCCCGCGCTTTGTTCGGCATAGTCGCGCATGGCGTCGAGCATCGCAGCGCCGGCCGCCTCCCGCCCGGTCGCGGCGAGCGCCATCATCCAATGCGGCAAAGTGAAGGCGGAGAGGCAGTCGCCGATACGGGCCTCGGCCTTATCGGCCAGTTCGATCCAGCGGTCACCGGGATCGATGCCATGGCGGCTGAGGCGGAACAGCATCGAGGCCGCGTTCTGGGCGTCGATATACAGGTCCGGCATCGCCTGCGTCAGCGCCGCGTCCAGGTCGCGGTAGGCGGTGTCATACAGTGTCAGCACCCTGGCGAAATCACCGCGTTCGAGATGGCACATCGCCTGATGCCACCACAGATGATGCCTGAGATTGTTGGCGCCGTCCCAATTGGCTTGCAGCCCCTCGACCCAGGCAATGCCCTCGCCGCGGCGGCCCTGCATCTCCATCACATGCGCGACGGCGTGGGCGGACCAGACATCGGTGGGATCGCGGCGGATGGCTTCGCGGCCGGCGGCCTCGGCTTCGGTGTAGTAGCCACATTCCTCATGCGCGAAGGCGCGGCAGCCAAGGATGGCGTTATAGACGGGTTCGGCGTGGCTCCAGTGCTTCTCGACCTCCAGCACCGAGGCCAGCATGGCTTCCGGCCGACCCAGCCAGAAATTCATGAAATGGGCGAGGCGGAAGGCCAGGATATCATGCGGATATGCCCGCAAAATCTGATTCCATATCTCTATCGCCCGGTCGGGTGCACCATTGACCCAGGCATCCAGCGCGGCGGCATGGCTGTGTTCCCGCGGGGTGGCGGCCACGACCAGGCGCCAGGTCTCGGCAGCGGCCTTGCGGGCGGCGGGGACAAGGGCCTGGCTGAAGCCCAGCATGGTGAAATAGCCCTTGAGGCAATGCGCCATCGGGCATTCCGGGTCGGTGGCCAGCAGCGCGGCCATGCGTGGCGCCATATCGGCGCGATAGCCGAGATAGCCGTCCATCACATGGTTGTAGGCGGCGGCGGCTTCCGCCGATGCCGCTGTGAGTACCAGCCCGAACGAGTCCTTGTGCATGCCCTGTCCCTCCGCCGTGCGCTTCTAGCACGGGGTGGAGGGAACAAACCATGTCAACGCGCCTGACGCGCGGGGCAATCGGGTGACGGCGGCCATGCTCTCCCCCACGTTATCCTCGGGCTTGTCCCGGGGATGAGGGGGATGACGGGGAAGAGAGGCCGTCGCCCTCATTGGGGGCATGACGCGCGGGATTTACGCGATGCCGCGTTCGTCCAGCACTTCCTTGAACACCCGGGCGGCGGTCATGGACGCCGGCCAGCCGGCATAGAACGCCAGATGGGTGATGGTTTCGGCGATTTCATCCCGGGTCAGGCCGTTATCGAGGCCACGGGCGATATGGCCCTTGAGCTGCTCCGGCCGGTAGGTGGAGATCAGCGTCGCGATCACGAACAGGCTGCGATCGCGCTTGGACATGTTGGGGCGTTCCCAGATGTCGCCGTAGATCAGGTCTTCGCTGAGCTCGATCATGCGCGGCACGACGGCGCGCACGGCTTCGCGTGAGGGGTTCGGTTTAACGGCCATGGGATCCTCCTGTAGGTATTTGCCACAGCTTACCCGGAGGCCCGGCCCAAGGCTATACGGGGGCGAGTGAGACCCGGGCGATGCCCTGCCGGACCATGCCCAGCTGCTTCGCGGCGGCCAAAGAAAGGTCCACGACCCGGGTCTTGGAATGCAGCCGATCGGTGATGACGACGACGACGGATTTGCCGGTGCCCTGGGCGGTGACGCGTACCTTGGTGCCGAACGGCAGCCATGGATGGGCCGCGGTCAGTTCCTTCTGATCGAAGCGGCGACCGCTGGCGGTGCGTTTACCCTGGTGGGCGGGACCGTAATAGGAGGCGGTGCCGGTCTGTCCCTGGAACTGCTTATGGACCGCGGGCCGCGGGGGTTTGTTTGGGTCCTGCTGTGCGCCGAGCACAGGCATTGCAACCAATAGCGGAACAATCGCGATCCACGCCAATTTCGAATAATTCAGCCTCATGCCACCCCCAATCGGGCCCAAACGGACAGTATTGCCCGAGTTCTCGATGGGAGGCTGACGCTGGGCATAATAATGCCCAAGCGATGTGGTCGAAATGACCCCCATCGTCTTATAAAAACCCACCAAGCCGGTGAATTTACGGCATTTTTCATGCCGACGGTGCCAGTATCCCGCTCCATGGTCTTTACCATGACTGCGGAATTGCTGCATTGCAACCCCTGGTAGGGCAGAAAAATGCCGCCCCCCGCGTGGACATGGCCGCCGCGAGGATTAAACCATGCGCGTCAACAGCGCTGGATCGCATGCTCTCCACCCTCCTCATCGCCCTGTTCGGGGTCTTCGCCGCCTCGGTCTTGCGGGGATTCACCGGCTTCGGATTCGGCCTCGCGGCGGTGCCTTTGCTGAGCCTGGCGCTGCCGCCGGCGCAGGTGGTGCCCTTCGTCGTCGTGCTTCAGGTGCTGGTTGGGCTGGGGGGAATCCGGCCAGCCTGGAAGCTGTGCGACTGGCGCGCCATGCGCGGGCTGGTGCCGGGTCTGCTGCTGGGCATTCCCATGGGAACGCTGGTCCTGACGGCTTTCGCGCCCAACACCGTGCGCCTGGTTATCGGCGCGATCATCGCGGCCTCGGTGCTGCTGCTTTGGCGGGGGGCGAAATTGCCGCCACGGCCGTCGATGGCGCTGACCATGGGGGTGGGCACGCTGTCGGGCATTATCAGCGGCCTGGCGTCGATGGGTGGGCCGCCGGTGGTGGTCTATCTGCTGGCGCTCGGCCATGGGGCGGCGGTGGTGCGCGCGACGTCCATCGTCTATTTCATGGCCACGGGGCTGACCGCGACGGTGGCGATGGTCCCGCGCGGGCTGATCGATCTGCATGTGGTGCTATGGTCGGTCGCCGCGATCCCGGTCCTGCTTGGCGGCTCCGCTTTGGGCACCTGGGGCTTTCACCGGGCAAAGCCGCACCACCATCGCGTGACCGCGCTGGTGGTGCTGTCTGTCCTGTCCGTGGTGCTGATCGCGCGGGCGTTGCTTGATCGGTAAACCCGGTCAGAAGGGGAACCAGGCCAGCAGCAGCAGGGTGTTGTTGGCCCCCGCGCCGCGGGTGATCCCGGTGCCTGGCGCCAGGTAATTGCCACGCCCGCCATCGAACTCCGTATAGGCGATATACTGCGCGCCCAGCTTCAGGTTGACCCAGGGGGAGGCAAAGGACTCCGCCTTGCCGAACGGCACCCAATCGGCCTCGAGCGTGAAGGCGTTGGAGTTGGGCTTGCCATTGCCGGTGCCGTAGGCCGGGTTGGCCGCGCCCCAGGTCTTCTGCCAGCCCAGAGTCAGCCCGTAGGTATTCTCATACCAATAAGCGACATTGGCGCGCAGCTGGTTCAGTCCGAAGTGGCCGCCGCCGCCGGAGGCGTTCAACACCTGCTCCTCATGGATGAACAGGCCCTGCACGGTCACGATATGGGTGCCATCGCCCAGGAACTGGTAGCCGGCATCAAACCCGTAATCGGTATAACGGTCCTGCCCGTTGACCCCGCTCGACTGGAACGGCACCTGCGTGCCGCCCATGTCGATCACGATCGGGTTCACATCTGCGCGCATATAAAGCGCCCCGATATGGGCCGACTGGCCATTCCACTGATACTCATACGCGACGCGGGCATAAGGCGCGGCCCCGGCGATCGCGCCGGCCGACAGGTCATTGCCAAACCGCGCCAGGCCCCAGCTGCCAGGCGTGGTATAGGCCCCGGCCTCCAGATACAGCGCGTTGTCGAACCAGGCGTAGGCGGTGTAGCCGATAGAGTTGGTCGCGAAGGTCCCGGCGAGCATCGGTTGCGCCGCCGGTGTTGGCGCCAGGGCCGAGGACGAGAACGGGAACCCCCAGGCGAGGGTGGAATTATAGGGGTCCTGCACCGTCGGATTGTTGTTGATCGTCGTGCCGACCCGGAGATCGCGCCCGCCCAGGCTGAACACGGTCGTGAAGGGGCGCAGGTCAGTGTTGTCGACGTGGAACGTGTTATCGACCCCGGAATAGGTCAACTGCACGAACCCGCCCGTATAATCGCTGGCCCGGCCGGCGATGAACACGCTGATCTGATCAAGCGACGGATTGTTATTGGTGTCGTAGTGCTGTGGCTGGGTCCCGGCCGGCAGGGCCTTGGCGGTGTTGGTGAAAGTGCCCAGCACCATCGCCGCGAGCGGCACCTTGGATGCCCAGCCCTCCCCACCGGCCTGGGTGTAGCCGCCGATTTTGAACGCGCGCCCGAATGGGGTGAGCTGCGGGCCAAAGGCGCCGACATGGCATGTGGTGCAGGCCTGGCCGGTCTGTTCGGCGAAACTTGGGACCGCCCATGCCACGCCAGGGGGCACCAGCACCGCCGCGCCCAATGCCAGGACGCCCGATTTCCAGATACTGCTCGTCATGGACACGGCCTCCTCTGGTGCCGTGTCCGCATCATCCAATTCAGCCTCATGCCACCCCCAATCGGGCCCAAACGGACAGTATTGCCCGAGTTCTCGATGGGAGGCTGACTCTGGGCATAATAATGCCCAAGCGATGTGGTCGAAATGACCCCCATCGTCTTATAAAAACCCACCAAGCCGGTGAATTTACGGCATTTTTCATGCCGACGGTGCCAGTATCCCGCTCCATGGTCTTT
>CAIUPC010000469.1 GCA_903900905.1 uncultured Acetobacteraceae bacterium | reverse complement strand
GATCTGACCGGCTTCCGGAGGGATGAAGCATGACGCCACAATGGATCACAAACCCCGGCATGCGCCCGGATTACCGTGGTCCTGTGAACCGTCCCTATCCGCCCTTCGCTGATCCCAATACCGAACCTTCCATGCTTGATCGGCTCAGGCAGGTAGTCGAGCGGGACCCCGCCAAAGTGGCTTTCGATGACTGCGCGGCGCATACAAGCTACGGGACGCTCTGGCAGATGATTGGCCAGATCAGCGCGGCAATCTCGGCCCATCCTGTGATCGAAGGCCCGATCGGTTTGTTATTGCCGTCTTCGGCCGCCTATGTCGCCGGGCTGTTTGCCTGCCTGGCCGCGGGACGGGTCTGCGTCCTGCTGGATGTGAACGACCCGCCGGACCGTATCGCCACGATCTGCGCGGTGACCGGGGCTGCCCTGGTTCTCAGGTCTCATCAGGGCGTCGTGCCACCTGCGTCTGTGGCCGGACTGCTGATCGACGACGCATGCCGCAATGACACAGCCCCCATTATCAGTTCCGGTGCCGGGCTCGGTCTGAATGAGCCTGCCTTCATTATATGTACCTCCGGCAGTACCGGCCTCCCAAAAGCCCTCGTTCACAGCCAGATGACAATGTTGGTCAGGATCGCGTTCGCGATCGAAGCGCATCATATTGCGCCGTCTGATCATGCGGTCATGACGCTATCCTATGCGTCGATTGGCAGCAGTTGGTTGCTTGCGACCGTGATGCAGGGCGCGACCATGCATTCTTTCGATCTGCGCGCACAGGGTTTCAGCGGACTGCTCAAGGTGCTGTCAGACAAAGATATCACCATAATGGCCGCGGGCATGTCGATCATGCGCAATCTCATCCGGCTGCCGCGGGTGATTCAATCACTACGCACCTTGCGCCTGCTGTTCCTGTCCGGGGAGCCGACCCTGAAAGCCGATCTGGCGCTGTTGTGGGAACATTTACCGGAGTCCTGCTACATCCACACGGCCTATGGCTCTACCGAGATCAACGGCTTTACGTGGTTTGCTGGCGAGCAGGATGACCATGACCCATCGCTGGTAACCGGGGGCTATCTGCGTCCGGGGGTGGAGGCGATGATCATCGACGACTCAGGGGACGTTTGCCCGCCGGGTGTCGCGGGGGAGTTGATCCTGCGCAGCTACCATAGCGCCCTTGGGGAATGGGAAGGCGGCCGCCTCGTTCCCGGCCGCCTGCAGCCCGATCCGGCCGACCCCCGTTATCGCATCTACCATACGGGCGACATCGCGCGGTATAGAGAAGACGGTGTGTTCGTGGCCCTGGGCCGCAAGGACCGGATGCTGAAAATCAACGGCCAACGGGTCGAACCGGCGGAGATCGAGACTGTTCTCGGCCGCATGCCGGAAGTCGCCGAAGCTGTGGGGATCGCCCGGCAATCTGATACACGAACCACCCTGGTGGCCTTCGTCATTCCCGCGACCAACCAAGCCAGCCCCCCGGCCCAGTTGCGGGAGCAGCTGCGGAGCCTGCTGCCGGCCTCAATGATTCCGGCCCGCATTCGCATGGTCACGGCCGTGCCATTATTGCCCGGCGGTAAGCGCGATGAAGCCGCCCTGATGGCGCTGGATGCACAGATGATGGCCACGGCCGGTTAAAACACGGCTCAGGCCGCGACGGGGGCCGCGACGGGGGCCAATGGGCTTGATGGCGTCACTCAGGATTTTTGACAGGTCGGTTGCGGGCCCCATCCGGGCGCAATTTGCTCACGATGCCATGCGATAGCCTTGGCTCCGGCACCCTGACAACCCCATCCACACCGGCTAGCATCCAGGCAAAGCTCAATGGAGAGGAAGCCATGCCGATCATCGACGCACAGATTCATACGTGGGGGGTGGGGTTGCCGAGCAACCTCTCGCATATCCAGGTCACCCACTTTACCCCCGCGGAAGCCATCGCGCTGATGGATGAGGGTGGGGTCGATGCCGCGATCATCCACCCGCCGCACTGGGACCCGAACTCCACCCCCATGGCCTTCGACGCCGTGCGCGATTATCCGGGCCGGTTCGCGATCATGGGTTCGCTGCCGCTGAACGACCCGGCCTCGCGGGAGAAGATCGCGACCTGGCGGGATCAGCCGGGCATGCTCGGCCTGCGTTACACCTTTCTGCACGAGCCCGGCCGGCAGGCGCTGGCGGACGGGGCCTATGACTGGCTGTTCGCCGAGGCGGAGAAGCACGGCGTCCCCGTGGCCACGCTGGCGACGGACTCTCTGACCGTGCTGGGCCGCCTCGCTGAACGCCATCCGGGGTTGAAGCTGACGATCGACCATCTGGGTGGGCGCGGCGGTCTGACGACGCTGAAAGACGCCGAAGCGATGACGCATATTCCGGAACTGCTGGCACTCGCCCGGCTCCCGAATGTCGCGGTCAAGGCCACTGGCGCGCCGGGTTATTCGAGTGAGGCCTATCCTTTCCCGAAGATGCACACCTATCTGCGCCAGATTTTCGACGCCTTCGGGCCGGAGCGGATGTTCTGGGGCACGGATATCACCAAGATGCCCTGCTCCTGGCGGCAATGCGTGGCGATGTTCACCGAGGAACTGCCTTGGCTGAGCGAAAACGACAAGCGCCTGATCATGGGCGATGCGATCTGCGGCTGGTGGGGCTGGAATCGCCAGGCGTAAACAAACACAGGGAGGATACGGATATGCGTAATACCAAAGGCAAGCCGGTCGCGGTCGTCATCGGCGCGACGTCCAAATGGCAATCGGACGGGCGCAACACCCGCCTGGCCCATGGCAAGGAGCTGGATGACAGCCACCTGCCCATCGGCATTCGCTGGGGCATTGGCGGCGCGATCGCGCAGAAATTCGCCAAGGAAGGGTTCTTCGTGGTCATGACGACCCGCACGGAGTCCAACGCCGCCGGCCTCGCGGCGGCCATTCGCGATCAGGGTGGCGACTGCACGGTGGTGGAACTCGACCTGTCGCAACAGGACTCCGTCACCTCCGCCTTCGCCACCATCCGCGAAAACGCCGGCGACCCGGACGTGCTGATCTATAATGCCGGCTATCTCGAAGGCCGCGATCTGCCGCCGGATCAGGAATTGCTGGAATACATCCCCGTCGAGATGTTCGACACCGCCCAGCATATCGCCAGCCGCGGCCCCTTCCTGGTGGCCAAGGAAGTGCTGCCGGCGATGCGCCGGAAAGGCGAAGGCTCTTTCTTCTTTTCGAACAACTCGAAGTCACTGCGCGGCAAGAAGCGCTACACCGGGGAGTCGCTGTATTATCCCCGCGTGATGATGCGAACCCTGGCGCAGGTGCTGACCGAGGAATATTCGGAACACGGCGTGCATGTTGCCAATATCGTGATCGACGGCACGATCGACTCCCCCGGCACACGCGCGCTGCCCAAGGTGCAAAACCAGCCGGAGCTGGTGATGAATCCGGTGAAGATCGCGGAAGCCTTCTACTACCTGCACACGCAGGACAAATCCTGCTGGACGCATGAGCTGCAGCTGACGCCGTACTCCACCAAGCCGAGCTATTGACCATCGGCCGGACCTCTTGATCGGGGCCACCTGGGTCATCCCAGGTGGCGAGGTCAGCGTGTTACATACTTCGACTCCGCGGGAATCCGGGAAATCTGGCTGCCTTTAATAGTGTCCTGGCGGCGCCGTTTCTCCTCAAGCCGACGGATCAAGTCCGTGGGTCGATATGACGGCTCAGAACCGCCTGTACGTCACTCATTTTGCGGGGCGGTATCGTATCCGCGGTTTGTCCGGGGCCTCCTACCAACGCGCATCATGATCGACGTACCTGCGTCGATAGCATCGTCATGGTCCGCCCGTGGGCTACCGGCTTCATAGATCGCGGAAACGAAAATTTGGCAGGTGGAGACAACGGTATTTTCTCCCCGTCATGGCCCGGCTTGTCCGGGCCAACCCCGCCCGTACCCTACCGCGATAGGTGGCCCGGACAAGCCCTACCGCATTCACAGATCGCGGAAACGAAAAACTGGCAGGTGGGGACAACGGTATTTTCTCCCCGTCATGGCCCGGCTTGTCCGGGCCACCCCCACCGCACCGTGCCGCGAT
>CAIUPC010000468.1 GCA_903900905.1 uncultured Acetobacteraceae bacterium | reverse complement strand
ATACCAGGGCGTCGTGGTGTCGTCCGACAGTACCTCGTGGAAGCAGCCGTCAGCGACCTTGCGAAATTCCATGGACTTCCTCGACGTTCAGTTGGTGGCGGAATGCTTATAGCAGCCGCCCAAGGGCGACGATAACGCCCCGCCGTGCTAGAGCGATCATATCTAGCTCGGTAGCGTATGGCCTATGACGATATATTCGGACGGGCCTCTAAAGAACGTCATCATCCAAAACGAAACTGCGTTATCAGCATCTCGGGAATACCGGTACTCGAAAGTTTCGCCGTTACCGACCAGCACGTGATGATGTGGCACCGACAATAATTCATCGAGAGCTTGCCACCACGTAGGTTTGGACTTATCAATGTGAATTAGTCTCACGCGTGCGGCATCCAGGGGTTCGTCGAAGTGGTACCAGAACAATCCACGCACAATGCGCAGCAAGACGCGCTCGCGCGCGTCGGGAGGCAAGGTGACGGCAACACCACATCCCAAATAGATGCCACCTGCGGAATATCGTTCGATCGGGTGTGCGCCAAGCACCATTCGTTCAAGGGTTGGCCTGTCACGACGGACAGCGCGTAAGCTCGGCTTAAGACGTTCGGCCGCATTGGCAGAACCCCCGAAGCTCCCAGACATTATACTAAGATGGTTCCGAAATTCTGCGTCGTCTTTCGACGCACCATTGTTGCATGTGGCACAGGCTGGCACTGTGACGAGATTGCTCGGCAAGGGCCGTGTGTATAAACACTGCGGCGGTACGTGGTCGTCGGTCGTCGCAGCTTCAGGGCAATAGGTGCACTGTGTCCGATCCTTGGCTGTCACTGTCTCCTCCGATGTATAGAGGCTCGGACCAATCCGACGGCGAACGCCTTGGCGCCACACCGCGCGGGGGCAGATCGAGGTCAACCCCGTGCTCCCGACCAAACAAGCGCTTCGCCAGTGCTGAGAGGCTCTCCTTCGGCGGGGCATCCTGATGCGCGACGGCGATCCGCAATAGCTCGCGGACCTCCTCCTCCAACGACCGCCGATGCGCCCGCGCACTGGTCTTGAGCCGCTGGTGCAGCGCGTCATCGACATTGCGTATCAGGACGCTGGCCATGGGACCTCGAGAAATTTCCTTGCTAGCGTTTGATAGCAAACACGGGATAACGGGAGCAACGCTTATCGAAGGCCGAGAGTGCCTTGGCCCCCCAAACCTTGACGCCCCACCCCAATCCCCGGACACATAACCCACCCAACCCGCACCCCCAGGAGGGACCCCACCATGTCACCCGGTCCATTCGACGCCGGTACAGCGGAGCGATTGCGGGACCGGATCAACCAGGACGGCGCCTTCCGTCAGGTCTCCCGCGACATGGCGCTCAATCTGGTGCTGGAAACCGATGGCGCCGCCCGGCTGCTCACCTTCCGGGACGGCAGCCTGACCGCGATCCGCCCCTTCGTCGCCGTCACCGAGCCCGTTGACCTCACCATCACCGGCGACGCCCTGTTCTGGCGCAACCTTTTGCAGCCCATCCCGCCGCCGCGCTTCCAGAACCTCTATGCCGCCGTGCGCGCCGACACTTGCCGCGTCACCGGCAACGCCGAACTGTACTGGGCCTATTTCGCGGCCCTGACCCGCCTGTTCGATGTCATGCGCGACGTCGAAAACAACCGCTAACGGGGGCGCAGACCATGCCAAAGTTCGAGGCCGCCATCGGCCGTTACGTCTGGCTCACCATCCAGGGCGTTGAATATCGCGTGTATTTTGAGGAAGCCGGCCAGGGCATCCCCCTGATCTGCCAGCACACCGCCGGCTCCGACGGCAAGCAGTGGCGGCATTTCCTGACCGATCCCGACCTGACCAGCCGGTTCCGGGTGATCGTGCCTGACCTGCCTTATCACGGGAAATCGCTGCCGCCGGAGTCGCAGGAATGGTGGGCGCGGGAATACCGCCTGACCAAATCCTTCTTCATCGACTTCCACCTGGCGCTGAAGCGCGCGCTGGGTGCCGAGAAGGCGGTGTTTATCGGCAGCTCCATGGGCGGGCACCTCGCCCCCGATCTGGCGCTGGCCTGCCCCGACGAATACGCCGCCGTCATCGGCCTGGAAGCCGGGCTCAAAACCGGTGTCGGCGGCGACGACGACATCCGCGCCGCCTTCCGGTATTTCCGCCACCCGCGGGTCAATGGCGCCGATCGGGCGGCGGCGGCGATGTATTGTATCAATGGGCCAATGAGCCCGGAGAAATACAAGCGCGAGGTCGCCTGGTCCTACAGCCAGGGCGCGCCGGGCGTGTTCGCGGGCGATCTGAACTATTACAACATCGAACATGATTTGCGGGAGACGGCGCATCTGATCGATACCACCCGCTGCCCGGTCTATATCATGAACGGCGAATACGACCCCTCCACCGGCTTTAAGGAGGGCGAGGAACTGGCCGCGGCGATCAAGGGCGCGGTCTGGATCCCCATGCCCGGCATTGGCCATTTCCCGATGACCGAGGATTACCCCACGATGAAACGATTCCTGATGCCGGTGCTGGAAGAAATCGCCGCGCGTCAGGGCGGTTAAGCCGAAACACTCCCCCTCCCCTTGCGGGAGGGGGTTGGGGGGAGGGGTCGATCCCCCCGAAGCCTGTGCGGTTTCGCCCCACCCCCCCACCCCCAACCCCAACGGGGGGGGGGGGGGTGGGGGGT
>CAIUPC010000467.1 GCA_903900905.1 uncultured Acetobacteraceae bacterium | reverse complement strand
CCTACCGGAGCCTCCCAAGGCGTAGATGCCGACCTGCGTCGGCATGACGGGGCAGGAGCAGTGTGCGCGGCGAGAGGGCGTGACCCGCGCGAAACCCTGGGCTAGAACACCCCACCCATCGCCCTGACCGGAGACGCGCCGCGTGAACCAACCGCTTCCCCCCGCCGCCTTGAACAGCCTGCGCAGCGGCCCCTCCGACCGCGGGCGCTTTGGCGAATTCGGCGGCCGCTTCGTGGCGGAAACGCTGATGCCGATCGTCCTGGCCGTCGAACAGGCCTATGCGGAAGCGAAGAAAGATCCGGAATTCCAGGCCGATCTGGCATGGCATCTGACACATTATGTCGGGCGGCCGAGCCCGCTGTGGTTCGCCGAACGCCTGACCAAACGCCTCGGTGGCGCCAAGGTCTATTTCAAGCGCGATGAGCTGAACCACACCGGCTCCCACAAGGCCAATAACTGCATGGGCCAGATCCTGCTGGCCCGCCGCATGGGCAAGACCCGCATTATCGCGGAAACCGGCGCTGGGCAGCACGGGGTCGCCACCGCGACGATGTGCGCTTTGTTCGGGCTGCCATGCACTGTCTACATGGGTGCCACCGACGTCGAACGCCAGGCGCCGAACGTGTTCCGCATGAAGCTGCTGGGGGCCGAGGTGAAAGCCGTGACCTCCGGCGCCGGCACGCTGAAGGACGCGATGAACGAAGCCATGCGCGACTGGGTCGCGAATGTGGAAGACACCTTCTATATCATCGGCACCGTCGCCGGCCCGCATCCCTACCCCATGATGGTCCGCGACTTCCAATCTGTGATCGGTGAGGAAGCCAAGGTGCAGATGCAGGCAGCCGAGGGCCGCCTGCCGGACATCGCGGTCGCCTGTATCGGCGGCGGCTCCAACGCCATGGGCCTGTTTCATCCCTTCCTCGATGATGCCTCCGTGCGTCTGATTGGCGTTGAGGCCGGCGGCCACGGGATCGAGACCGGCCAGCACGCCGCCAGCCTGACCGGCGGCCGCCCGGGCGTGCTGCACGGCAACCGTACCTATTTGCTCCAGGACGAGGACGGCCAGATCATCGAGGCGCATAGCATCAGCGCCGGTCTGGACTATCCCGGCATCGGGCCGGAGCATTCCTGGCTGCATGATATCGGGCGGGTCGAATATGTCTCCGCCACCGATAACGAGGCGTTGGACGCCTTCCAGCTTTGCACCCAGACCGAGGGCATTATTCCGGCGCTGGAGCCGGCGCATGCACTGGCCTACGTCACCAAGCTCGCCCCCACCCTTGATAAGGACCAGATCATCCTCATGAACCTGTGCGGACGCGGGGACAAAGACATCTTCACGGTTGCCGCCCATCTGGGGGTGAAGCTGTGAGCCGCATCGCTGCCCGCTTCGCCGCGCTGAAGGCCGAGGGCCGCGGCGGGCTGATTCCGTTCCTGGAAGCCTGGGACCCCGACGGCGCGACCTCGATGGAGATCCTGCGCGGCATGCCCGCCGCCGGAGCCGACCTGATCGAGATCGGCATGCCCTTCACCGACCCGATGGCGGATGGGCCGATCATTCAGGCGGCGGCCCGGCGCGGGCTGATCGCCGGGGTGAAGATGCGCTTCATCCTGGATATGGTGCGGGAGTTCCGGAAGGACGATCAGGACACGCCGATCGTCCTGATGGGCTATCTGAACCCGATCCTGTCCTATGGGCCGCAAAAATTCTGCGAGGACGCCGGCCAGGCCGGTGTCGATGGCATGATCATCGTCGATCTGCCGACAGAGGAAGCGGACCTGATGCTGCCGCATACGACGGCGAATGGGATCGACTTCATCCGCCTGGTGGCACCGACGACCGATGACGCGCGCCTGCCGCATGTGCTGAACGGCAGCTCGGGCTTCGTCTATTATGTCAGCATCACCGGCATCACCGGGACCCGCAGCGCGTCATCCGCTGATCTGGCGGCAGCGATTCCGCGCATCCGCAAGGTGACGGATCTCCCTATCGCGATTGGGTTTGGGGTGCGGACCCCGGCGCAGGCGCGTGAGGCCTCGCAGGTCGCGGATGCGGCGGTCGTGGCCTCCGCACTGATCGACACGATGGCAGCCCATCTGGACGAGCATGGAAAGGCCAAGCCGGGGACGGTGGAGCTGGTGCTGGCGCAGGTGCGGGCTTTGGCCGAAGGGGTGCGCGGCGGGTAGGGCGGGCGCCGCGGTCTAATACCAGAGGCCGTTGAAATTGACTCTCCCCCTCCCCTTGAGGGAGGGGGTTGG
>CAIUPC010000466.1 GCA_903900905.1 uncultured Acetobacteraceae bacterium | reverse complement strand
GTTGCGCTCACCACCCGACAGGATCCCGACCTTCTTCTGCTGGTCGGAGCCTTTGAAGTTGAACGCGGCCACGTAAGCGCGGGACTGGATGGCGCGCTTGCCGATATAGATGACTTCCTCGCCGCCGGAGATTTCCTGCCAGACGTTGTTGTTGTCATCCAGGCTGTCGCGCGACTGATCGACATAGCCGAGCTTGACCGTGTCGCCGACACGCAGGGCGCCGGAATCGGGCACTTCCTGGCCGGTGATCATACGGAATAGCGTGGTCTTGCCGGCGCCGTTGGGGCCGATAACCCCGACGATGCCGCCGGGCGGGAGCTTGAAGTTCAGGCCCTCGATCAGCTCGGTATCGCCGTAGCCTTTGCACAGGGCCTCGGCCTCGATCACCACATTGCCCAGGCGCGGGCCAGGCGGGATGACGATATCCGCCGTGCCGGCCACCAGCTCCTGCGACTTCTGCAGCATCTCCTCGTATTTCGCGATACGGGCGCGGCTTTTGGTCTGGCGGGCGCGGGGGGAGGCCGCGATCCACTCGGATTCCGCCGCCAAAGCGCGCTGGCGGGCGGATTCTTCCTTTTCTTCCTGCTGCAGGCGCTTGCGCTTCTGTTGCAGCCAGGAGGAGTAATTGCCCTCGAACGGGTAACCCCGGCCGCGTTCCAGTTCCAGGATCCAGGTGGTCACATTGTCCAGGAAGTAGCGGTCATGGGTGACGACCATGACGGTGCCGGTGTATTCGCGCAGGGTCTTTTCCAGCCAGGCCACGCTTTCCGCGTCCAGATGGTTGGTCGGTTCGTCGAGCAGCAGCAGATCGGGCTTTTCCAGCAGCAGCTTGCACAGCGCGACGCGGCGGCGCTCCCCGCCCGACAGCTTGGTCACCGGCGAGTCAGCGGGGGGGCAACGCAGCGCGTCCAGCGCGATATCGACGCGGCGGCCGAGTTCCCAGCCATCCTCGGCGTCGATTTTTTCCTGCAGGTCGCCCTGCTCGACGAGCAGCTCGTTCATCTTCTCGTCGCTCATGGGTTCAGCGAATTCCATGGAGATTTCGTTGAACCGGTTGATCGCCCCCTTCAGATCGGCGAAGGCCTCTTCCACGTTCTCACCCACGGTTTTGTCAGGGTCGAGATAGGGTTCCTGCGACAGGTAGCCCACGGTGGCGCCGGGCGCGGCCCAGGCTTCGCCGCCATATTCGGTTTCCATGCCGGCCATGATCTTCATCAGCGTCGATTTACCGGCGCCGTTGACACCGAGGACACCGATTTTGACGCCGGGGAGGAAGGAGAGGGTGATGCCCTTGAAGACCTCGCGCCCGCCGGGGAACGCCTTGGTCAGGTCTTTCATCACATAGACGTACTGGTAGCTGGCCATGGTCCCTGCTTTCCGCTGTGGCCGGTGTTCTAGGGGCGCGGCCGATCCGGCTCAAGTCCTGACACGCGGGGAAAAAAGATAGGCGGCGTTAAGGGTTTCTTCACACTTTGCCGCCAAAATGGAAAAGCCGGCCGGGATGATCCGGCCGGCTTCACCGCGGGAGCGAATGAGATGCTGGAACATCTCCTCCTTCTTCCGCTGCTGATACTGCGCTACTTTGATGTTAAAATCAACATCGAAGTGACGCTGCGGCGGCGGTAAGGGGTGATCCCGGCCCGTTTGAGGGCCGGGGTCGCTCCCGTGGGAGAGTATGTTTGACCCAAGGCCCCAGCCTGTTCGCGATCAGCGATCTGCACCTGAACCACAAGGCCAACCGCGATATTGCCGAGGCGCTGTACCCCGAAACGCCGCACGACTGGCTGGCGGTGGCGGGTGACGTGTCCCACCGGCCGGACGAGCTGGTCGCGTTCCTGGCCCTGATGCGAGGCCGTTTCGCGCAGATCCTGTGGACGCCGGGGAACCATGACCTCTGGAGCCGGGAGGGCGATCCACACCGTGGCGCGGATTTGTATGATCATCTGGTCGCCCAATGCCGCGCAAACGGCGTGCTGACGCCGGAAGACCCCTACCCTGTCTGGCCGGATGCCGAAGGCGGGATCGTCATCGCGCCGCTGTTCCTGCTCTACGACTACAGCCTGCGCCCGGATGGGTTGACCAAGGCGGAGGCGATGCGGGATGCCGCCGCCGCGCGGGTCATCTGCAATGATGAGGGGCTGCTGGCGCCGTATCCTTATGCCTCGCGGGAGGCGTGGTGCGCCGAACGCCTGCGGGTGACGCAAGCGCGGCTGGATGGGTTGCCGACCGATAGCCGAACCGTCCTGATCTCCCACTGGCCGCTGCATCCGGGGCCCTTGGCGCGGCTGCGCATCCCGGAATTCAGCCTGTGGTGTGGCACACGGGCGACGGCGGACTGGCACACCCGGTATCGCGCCGTCGCGGCGGTGCACGGGCATCTGCATATCCCGCTGACCGACGAATACGACGGCGTGCGGCATGAGGAGGTGTCGCTGGGCTACCCGCGGGAGCGCGCGGCCCGGACCCGCCCCGTCGCCTATGGCTTGCGGCGGATATTGGTGCGCCCGGCAGGACTTGAACCCGCAACCTAGCGGTTATGAGCCGCCAGCTCTAACCAATTGAGCTACAGGCGCACCGTGAGCGGAATTTGGTCCGGCCGGCCCAAAGGTGCAAGCCGGGATATATAAAGCCCAGGATTTGCTTAACGATCACCGTTCTGGCATACGTCCCAAGATTGACACACGAAGGCGATCCGCCGCAGTCACACGCGATTCGCGGCGGAATCAATAACTAAAGACCACAAGAGGGAAACCCGGATGCAATTGGCCCATATTGCGATCCTCGTCTGCGGATTGCTGGCGTTGATCTATGGCCTGGTGACCAGCAAGCAGGTTCTGGCGGCGGACGCCGGCAATGCCCGCATGCAGGAAATCGCGGCCGCCGTGCAGGAAGGCGCCCGCGCCTATCTGAACCGGCAGTACACCACCATCGGTATCGTCGGGGTGGTGATCTTCGTGATCCTCTTCGCGCTGCTCGGCATGAAGACGGCCATTGGCTTCGCCATCGGGGCGATCCTGTCCGCCGCCGCCGGCTATGTCGGGATGAACGTCTCGGTGCGCGCCAATGTGCGCACGGCGCAGGCGTCGCGTAAGGGCCTGGCGGCTGGCCTCGACATTGCCTTCAAGGCGGGTGCCATCACCGGCATGCTGGTGGTTGGCCTGGGCCTGCTGGGCGTTGCCGGCTACTACTTCGTCCTGACCGCTGGCATGGCGCCGAACGCGGACATCCGTCCGGTTCTTGAAGCCATGGTCGCGCTGGGCTTCGGCGGCTCGCTGATCTCCATCTTCGCGCGCCTCGGCGGCGGCATCTTCACCAAGGGCGCCGATGTGGGCGCCGATCTGGTGGGCAAGGTTGAAGCCGGGATTCCGGAAGATGACCCCCGCAACCCCGCCGTGATCGCCGACAACGTGGGCGACAACGTCGGCGACTGCGCCGGCATGGCGGCCGACTTGTTCGAGACTTATGCGGTGACCATCGTCGCCACCATGCTGCTGGCCGGCATCTTCTTCACCGGCGCGGCACGGGAATCCATGCTGCTGCTGCCGCTGAGCATCTGCGGCATCTGCATCATCACCTCCATCATCGGCACCTATTTCGTGAAGCTGGGTCCTGATAACGGGATCATGAAGGCGCTGTACAAGGGCCTGATCGTCACTGGCCTGCTGTCGGTTGCCGGCATCGCCGTGGTCATCTCGATGTCCATCGGCTTCAGCACGGAGATGAAGATCGAGGGCGGCGGCTCCACCAACGGCATGGCGCTGTTCATCTGCGGGCTGATTGGCCTCGCCGTGACCGGCCTGCTGGTGTGGATCACCGAATACTACACCGCGACTGAATATCGTCCGGTGCGCTCGATCGCGCAGAGCTCCACCACGGGTCACGGCACCAACGTGATTCAGGGTCTGGCGATCTCGATGGAGGCGACCGCGCTTCCCGCCATCGTGATCTGCGTCGGCATCATCGTCGCCTTCATGGAAGCCGGGCTGTTCGGCATTTCCATCGCCGCGACCACCATGTTGTCGCTGGCCGGTATGATCGTGGCGCTCGATGCTTATGGCCCGGTGACGGACAATGCCGGCGGCATTGCTGAAATGGCGGATCTGCCGAAGGACGTGCGCGTCACGACGGATGCGCTGGACGCGGTGGGTAACACCACCAAGGCCGTGACGAAGGGCTATGCGATCGGCTCCGCGGGTCTCGCCTCGCTGGTGCTGTTCGCGGCCTATACGCAGGACCTGGCGCATTACTTCCCGAACCTGAAGGTCGATTTCGCCCTTCAGAATCCCTATGTCGTGGTCGGTCTGATCCTCGGCGGCCTGCTGCCGTATCTGTTCGCGGCGATGGGCATGACCGCGGTGGGACGCGCGGCTGGCTCGGTGGTGGTGGAAGTCCGCCGCCAGTTCCGTGAGATCCCGGGCATCATGGCCGGCACCGCCAAGCCGGAATACGGCAAGGCCGTCGACATGCTGACCAAGGCCGCGATCAAGGAGATGCTGCTGCCGTCGCTGCTGCCGATCGGGGCACCGATCGTGCTGTGGCTGATCATCGATGTGGTGGCTGGCCGGGCCGCGGCGTTCGCCTCCTTGGGCGCGATGCTGCTGGGCACGATCGTGACGGGGTTGTTCGTCGCGATCTCCATGACCTCCGGTGGCGGGGCGTGGGATAACGCGAAGAAGTACATCGAAGAGGGCAACCATGGCGGCAAGGGTTCCGACGCGCACAAGGCGGCGGTGACCGGCGATACCGTGGGCGACCCGTACAAGGACACCGCCGGCCCGGCGGTGAACCCGATGATCAAGATCACCAACATCGTGGCGCTGCTGCTGCTGGCGATTTTGGCGGGGATTTTGAAGTAATCTCGTCCGGTTTTCCGGCTGGGAGACGGCCCTGGGCGGAAGCCTGGGGCCGTTTTTATTTGGCTTGCCATGATTGGTATAAGCCGATGCTGCTCAGTATGTAGCACAGGGCTTTGGCGCTGACCGACAGGATGTATCGGTTGAACAAGCCCTTTCGTTAGGCCGCGATCTTCAAGCGTACACCAAACGCCTGCAGCACCCGCAGCAAGGTCCCCAACGTCGGATTACCGCCATCACCAAAGGCTCGGTAGAGGGTTTCGCGGCTGAGTCCGGTTTCCCGCGCCAACTCCGACATGCCCCGAGATCGGGCGATGGTGCCGAGCGCGCGAAGAAGTTCGTCCGGTGTGCCGTCTTCCAGGTAGGTGTCGAGGTAGGCGGCGATATCGGCCGGAGTGTTCAGGACCTCGGCGGCATCCCAGGATTTGGTTTCGATGGGCATTATGCGATCTCCCGCGCTATTTCTTTTGCTCGTTCGATGTCCCGCGACTGCGAATCCTTGTCGCCGCCGCATAGCAGGATCACAATCACGTCGCCGCGCCTTGTGTAGTAGACGCGGTATCCCGGCCCGAAGGCGAAGCGCAGTTCGTTCACCCCGTCCCCTACCGGTTTCGCATCGCCGAAATTGCCTTGAGCGATGCGATCAATACGTTTAGCGATCCTGGCACGGGCTTGAGTGTCACGAAGGGCAGTCAACCAGTCGATGAACTCGATTGTGCGGCGGACCTCAAGCATGTAAAATATAATGCACAATAGAGGGAGCGGTGTCAACGGCGGACGTCAACGCGAAGGATCGTCCTCCGGCCACGGCGCCTCCCACGCCACCGCCGGCGTGTCGCGCCACAGCGGAAACCGGTCCAGCGCCGGGGCCTGGGCGGGGTCGTTGATCGCCGCCAGCAGCGCGGGGGCCAGCGCGGGCCAGGGGTCCGGCAGCGCCTCGGCCAGCGTTGCGACGGCCTCGCGCGCCCGCCAGATATGGTGGACGCCCGCGGCGCGGGGCAGAGCGGGGCCGAGCAGCAGGGTTTTCAGGCGGCCGATGGCCTCGGGCGGGGTTGCTTGCGTTGCGGCGGACAGAAGCGCGAGGAAGGCCGTCCCCGGCGTGACGATCGCAGTGGGGGTGGCGAGGGTTCGCGCGGTTTCCGCCAGCAGCGCGTCGGCGGCTGGCGCCCGGCGCAGGACCAGCAGCGTCAGCGCCAGGTCGTTGCGCGCATGCGTGGCTCGGGGGGCGGTGGCGCCGAACGCCGCCACCTCGATGGCCAGCGCCCGTTCGATCAGCGGCAGCGCGGCCGCCGCCTCGCCTTGTGCCCGTCGCACCCCAGCGAGATTGCGCAGAACAATCGCGGTATACGGATGCTCGGCCCCCAGCACCGTCTCATGGATAGCAAGGGCGCGCTCGAACAGCGGACGCGCGGCGGCGAGATCGCCCTGGTCCTGCAGCAGCCTGGCCAGATTTGCCGCTGCGATGCCGGTGGCTAAATGATCCGGGCCAGCGGCAAGCCGTCCAGCGTGTCCGCCAAGGACTCGGCCGCCGCGCGATCCGCTGTTCCGACCCGGGCCAGCAGAAACGCGGCGCCGATGTCACGCGGCCACAGGCGGATTTCCATCGGCTCCGCCACATCCGCCAAATGATGCGCGTTGGTGGTGATCAGCACATGCGCCGCGCTGTCCAGCGGCAGGAACGGGCGGATCGAGTCCGCGTCCACCGCGTTGTCGAAGATCAGCAGGATCCCCTCACCCTCCCGCCGCAGCCGATCAGCGACTTTGGCCAGGGCAGCGTCCTGGGTGTCGCCGTCACCCACCCAGCCCAGGCGCTGCCCGAGCGCGACCAGATCCGCCCGCATCCCGTCCGCCGTCTCGGCCCGGAGCCACCAGGTGGCGCGGTAGTCCAGGCGATGCTTTGCCGCATAGGCAACGGCGAGCACCGTCTTGCCCACGCCGCGGATACCGGTGATCGCCGCCCGGCCGTGGTAGCGCTTCAAGGCGTCCTCGATCGCCGCCAAGTCGTCGTCGCGGCCCATGAAAGAGGGGTGGCACATGGATCCTTATGTTGCTCTCGGCGGCGATGGCCTGGCGTGGGAAGACGACGCCAAGCCGCGGCGCCGGCGCGGCCATGAAGTCGCGGAACCGCTGGCGGGCGGCGTCCTCCGGCACACCGTAAAGCTCACAGCGCTTGAAGTGCCGGACCAGCGGCGGCAGCACGCAGGGCGCGACCACGACATACAACATAAACCCGGCGGGCTTTTCCTCCCCCGCGCGCCATTCCCCGGCCTGGCGTTCCAGGGTCGAATAGCCAGCCTTCAGGTAGGCTTCCGACACAACGCAGAGAACGTGGTCCGCGTCGCCGTGTCGCTGGTTCATCCAGGCCAGGATGTTTTCGCCCTTGGCGATCTCCCACTCATGCACATGTGGCGTGTGGCCGAGGGCGTCCAACTCCGTGGCGATCCAATGCGCCCAGTCACGGTCGGTGCTGGTGTAGCTGACGAAGATGTCGGACACGCCGCGGCTCCCGGTTGGATGCGTCATCGCACACTCATACGGTCGCGCATTTTGTGCTGCCGCGCAACGGCTGCGACGGGCAGAAGGCCGCATTGGCCAGGCCGAATCTCCGCCCTACGTCGCCCGCCGCCCACGCAGCGCCGCGGCGATGGTGCCGTCGTCCAGCACGTCCAGCGCCCCGCCAATCGGAACCCCCTGCCCTACTTTGGTGACGGCAACCCCGAACGGGCGCAGCCGATCGGTGAGCCAGTGGGCGGTTGTGGCGCCATCGACGGTGGCGCCGAGGGCCAGGATCACCTCTTTCACCCCGCCGCCATCGATCCGGTTGAGCAGCGGTTGCAGGTTCAGATCCTCCGGCCCGATGCCGGACAGGGCGGATAACGTTCCTCCCAGGACATGATACAGGCCGCGCAGAATCGATGCGCGTTCCAAGGCCCAGAGGTCCCCAACCCCCTCCACCACGCAGATGATCGAGCGATCCCGATGCGGATCCGTACAAATCGCGCAGGGGTCGCGGCTGTCGAGATTGCCGCATTCACCGCAGGGTTTTACCGCGCGGGCCGCCTCGGCCAGGGCGGAGGCCAGCGGCAGCATGCGGGTTTCCGGCTGTTGCAACATCTTGAGCGCGGCCCGGCGGGCGCTGCGCGGGCCCATGCCCGGCAGGCGGGAGAGAAGGCCGATCAGCCGGTCGATTTCGGGGCCGCCCATGCAGAGGCGCCCTACACCCCGTCATGCCGACGCAGATCGGCATCCATGCCTTTCCCGGAGGTCGGGCCCAAGGCGTGGATGCCGATCTGCGTCGGCATGACGCATTCAGGCGGGCCTTCGCCCGCCGTGACGAGTACCACCTGCCCCATCAGAACGGCAGCTTCATTCCTGCCGGCAATTGCAACCCGCCGGTGACTTTCTGCATCTCTGCGGCGGTCGTCGCCTCGACCTTGGTCTTGGCGTCGCGATGGGCGGCGAGGATCAGATCCTCCAACATTTCGGTATCAGATGGATCGACGATTTTCGGGTCGAGCTTGATCTTCCGCAGCTCGCCCTTGCCGTTCAGCGTGATGCGGACCAGGCCGGCGCCGGACTCGCCGTCGACCTCCAGGGCCTCCATCTTGGCCTGCATTTCGGCCATTTTGGACTGCATCTGCTGCGCCTGCTTCATCAGGCCGGCGATATTCTTCATGCGTCAAACTCCCATGGGGACGAGGTATCGTCGTATAATTCGGCATCCGGCGGGGCGAAATCCGGCATGTCCGGCTCGCCCAGCGGCACCGCCGCCGGCAGGCCGTAGCGGTCGGTCGTGGCATCATGCACGGTGTCGATGCGGGCACCGGGAAAGGCGTCCATGATGGCGCGCACCAGCGGATGTTCGGCCGCGATCACCCGCCGCGCGCTATCGGCCGCCATGCCCTGTTCGGCCAAAGTCGGCTCGCCCTGCGCGGCGGAGATCGCGATGGTCCAGCGGGTGCCGGTCGCCTCGGTCAGCAATGCGGCCAGGCGCGACGACAGGTCGCGCGGGGCTTCCGCCTGCGGCCGCAACTCGATCACCGGCGGGGCAAAGCGCACGACATGGACGGAGTGCAGCAGATGCGCATGCAGCATCGCCTCCCGCTGCGATTCCACCAGGGCGGCGACATCGCGGAAACTGGACAGGCGCGGCGCGGCAGAGACCGCTTCCGGCGCCGCCATCATCATCGACCCGCCGCCGGCAACCGCGCGAACCCCACCGCCGCCGCCGGATGGCCCGGGCGCCGACGGGCCAGAGGGCGCGGACCCCGCACCCTGCGTCATCAACCGCCGCACCAGATCGCCCGGCGTCGGCATGTCGGAGACGTGGCACAGGCGGATCAGCACCATTTCCGCCGCCGCACGCCGATCGGGGGCGGTTTCGACCTCCCCCACGCCCTTCAGCAGCATCTGCCAGGCCCGCGCCAGCGCCGGCACCGTCAGGCGATCGGCGATCTCGGCCCCGCGGGTGCGTTCGGCTTCCGGCAGTTCCTGGCTTTCGCGCAGAGACGGGATCGATTTGAGCCGCGTCACCGTATGCAGCAGCTCCAGCAAATCCTGCAGCAGCGTCCCCAGATCGGCGCCGCGCTCATGCGCATGATCGGTGATCGCCAAGGCGGCGGCGGGTTTGCCGCCCATTACCGCCTCCATGAGGTCGAACACCGCGTCGCGATCCGCCAGGCCGAGCATATCCGCGACCTGAGCCGTGGTGATGATGCCCTCCGCCTGCGCCATGGCCTGATCCAGGATCGACAGCCCGTCGCGGACGGATCCATCAGCGGCGCGGGCGATCAGGTCCAGGGCCGCCGGTTCGACCTCCACATTCTCCTTCACCGCGATGCGGGCGAAATGGGCGTGGAGTTCGGCGACCCGCACGCGGCGGAGGGAGAAGCTCTGGCAGCGCGACAGCACGGTCACCGGGACTTTGCGGATTTCCGTTGTCGCGAACACGAATTTCACGTGCGGCGGCGGTTCTTCCAGCGTCTTCAACAAGGCGTTGAAGGCCGGGGTAGTC
>CAIUPC010000465.1 GCA_903900905.1 uncultured Acetobacteraceae bacterium | reverse complement strand
GGCTTCGATGAGATCCAGGCCTTTGTTCATCATCGTCGCCGAGTCGATGCTGATCTTCGCGCCCATCGACCAGACCGGATGACGCAAGGCTGTCTCCGGCGTCGCGGCGGCCATTTCCGCCAGCGTCGACGTCCGGAACGGCCCGCCGGACGCCGTCAGGATGATCTTCTCGATCGCCCCGTGATTGCCGTCCGCCAGGGACTGGAAGATGGCGTTGTGCTCTGAATCGACTGGCAGCAGCGTCGCCCCGGCATCGCGCACGGCGCGCAGCATCACCTCACCGGCGCAAACCAAAGCCTCCTTGTTCGCCAGCGCGACCGAAGCGCCACGTTTGATCGCCGCCAATGTGGGTGCGAGCCCAGCCGCGCCAGTGATCGCCGCCATGGTCCAATCGGCCGGCATTTCCGCCGCCGCGACCACCGCCTCCGGCCCCGCCGCCACGGCGATATTGGTGCCGGCCAGCGCCTCTTTCAGCGCGGCATACAAAGTGGGGTCTGCGACGACCGCCATCTCCGCCCCCAGGGCAATCGCCTGCTGCGCCAGCAGCGCGGTGTTCCGTCCGGCGACCAGCGCCTTGACCTGGAACCGGCCGGGTTCGGCCGCGAGCAGTTCAATCGTCTGGGTCCCGACACTGCCGGTACTGCCCAGCACGGTGACGGTTCGGCGGCCACCGTGCTGGGCACGCGCGCCAGAATCAGCCTTCATGGGAACCGCGTCGTTCATTGCCAAATCTTTACTCCACGTCCCGCCATTAGCGCCAGCACCGCCGCGACCTGCGCCGCGAGCAGCAGCGCATCGAGACGATCAAGCAGCCCGCCATGGCCAGGAATAATGCGGCTCGAGTCTTTCACGCCAAAATGCCGCTTGATCTGGCTTTCCAGCAAGTCGCCGGCCTGCGACGTCACGCCGAGCACCACCGCGATTACGCCAACCCGCCCCATACTGCCACCAGCCGGGAACGCAGCGGCAACCGCCCACGCCGCGCCGAGCGCCCCAAGCAAACCACCCGCCGCGCCAGACCAGGTCTTACCGGGCGAAATCGAGGGGGCCAGCTTCGGACCGCCGACAAACCGGCCGACACAATAAGCACCGATATCGCTGGACCATACCAATAACAGGACAAACATCAAATTGGTCAGGCCAACCGCGCCATCCGCCCGGAGCCAGATCAGCGACACAACACCCAACCCGATATAGGGAACACCGGCGGCGAAGGCCCTGGCATGCGCCATCTCCCGCCCCGCCACGCCGGTGGCCACCGTCCCCAATGCGAGCAGCGCCAGCCCGGCCGGCGCCTCCCCCAGGATGGTACAGCATGCCGCCGCGCCGATAGACATGAGCATCAGCGCCCCCGGCAATCCGGGCGCCACCGCGCCGCACAGCGCCACCCATTCCCAACCGAGGCCCAGCGCCGCCGCCATCAGCATCGCGGCATAGGGCACCCCGCCCCACCAAATGCCCAAAATCACCAATGGGCCAAGGATCACGGCAGAGATCACACGGGCGCGCAGATCGCTCCATCGTGCACTGGCAGCCCCCGCGGACGGTGCGGGGTCAGGCAGGACGCGCACCAAAACGGCGTTCCCGCCGCGCGAAATCCGCCAGCGCCGCCGCGAAATGCGTGGCGTCAAAATCCGGCCACAGCACATCCAGGAACACCAACTCCGAATACGCCGCCTGCCACAACAGGAAGTTGGACAGGCGCTGTTCGCCGGAGGTGCGGATAATCAGGTCGGGATCGGGGATGCCGTCGGTCGAGAGGAAACGGGCAAAACCATCCTCCGTCAGCGCATCCGGATCCACTTCACCGGCTGCCACGGCTGCCATCATCGCACGGGCCGCCGACACGATTTCCGCGCGCGCACCATAGGATAACGCCACCGTCAGATTGAGGCGCGTATTGCCGACGGTATCTTTCTCCGCCTGGATGAGATCTTTTTGGATCCCCTCGTCGAACCGGTTCCGATCGCCGATAAACCGCATCCGCACACCGCTCGACGCCAGTTCGGCGATCTCAGTCCGCAAATATTGCCGCAACAGCCCGGTCAGATCGAGGACCTCACCCGCCGGCCGGCGCCAGTTCTCGCTGCTGAACGCATAGATCGTCAGCCAGCCGATTTGGTGCCTGATCGCCGCCTCGATGGTGCGGCGGACAGCGCGGGCACCCTCCCGATGGCCAGCGACGCGCGGCAGATGCCGCGCCGCGGCCCAGCGGCCATTGCCATCCATGATGATGGCGACGTGCCTTGGTGGCGCGCTCTCCGGTTCGGCGGGCGTGATGGCGGCGGATCCGCGGACCATGGCCAATCTCAGACCTGCCGGATGTCCTTTTCCTTCTCCGCCAGGGCCTCATCGAGGCGCTTGGTATAGAGATCGGTCAGCTTCTGGACTTCGTCCTGCCAGGTCTTGGCGACGTCCTCGCCGATTTCGTGCTTCTTCTCGAAGCCTTTGATCTGTTCCATGCCATCGCGGCGCACGCCACGCACGGC
This sequence comes from uncultured Acetobacteraceae bacterium, assembly GCA_903900905.1. Taxonomy (GTDB): domain Bacteria; phylum Pseudomonadota; class Alphaproteobacteria; order Acetobacterales; family Acetobacteraceae; genus Rhodopila. Next base: position 4,019 of record CAIUPC010000465.1, on the reverse strand, counting down.
GATTTTGGCGCCCTCGGCGTATTTATGCGCGGTCTTGGCGAGTTCGTTGCGGCGTTCCGTGGTCAGCTGCGGCAGCGGGATGCGGATCATCATGCCGTCGATCATCGGGTTCAGGCCCAATCCAGCCTCCCGGATGGCGCGATCGACGGCCGTGATCATCGACTTGTCCCAGACCTGGACCGTCAACATGCGGGCTTCCGGGGCGCCGATGGTGCCAACCTGCGCGAGGGGCATTTCGGTGCCGTAGGCGCTGACGCGCACCGGCTCCAGCAGGCCGGGATGCGCGCGGCCCGTGCGCAAGCCATTGAATTCGCGCTTGAGCGTCTCAATCGCCCCGTCCATGCGGCGCGTCAAATCCGTCTTCAACGTATTGAGGTCGGCTGCCATGATCCTGCCCTCCTATGGCTTTCCACGGAATGGCGGCATGGCTGCCTGCCAAGTCCGGTGTCAATTTCCGGTCACAATTCCTGGCCGTCATTCCTCGCGGAACGCGGTCGCGGCCTGTTTATCGCGGTTCGATAATTTTGGTAAACAGACCCTCGCCCCGCATGACCTGCGCGAAGGCGCCCGGTGCATGGATGTTGAACACCAGGATCGGCAGATGGTTCTCCCGCGCCAGGCTGATCGCCGCCGCGTCCATGACCGCCAGATCGCGCGACAGCACATCCAGGTAGGTCAGCTCCTCATACCGTTCGGCGCCCGCGACCTTGCGCGGGTCGGCGCTATAGACGCCATCGACCTGGGTGCCCTTGAGCAGCGCGTCGCAGCCCATTTCGGTCGCGCGCAACGCCGCGGCGGTGTCGGTGGTGAAATAGGGGTTGCCGGTGCCACCGCCGAACACGACGACCCGGCCCTTTTCCATGTGCCGCATCGCGCGGCGGCGGATATAGGGTTCACAGACGCTGGCCATCGGGATCGCGGATTGCACCCGGGTTTCGACCCCGGCCTTTTCCAGCGCGCTTTGCACCGCGAGCGCGTTCATGACCGTCGCCAGCATGCCCATGTAGTCGGCCTGAGCCCGGTCCATGCCGGCCGAGGCAGCCGATACGCCGCGGAAGATATTGCCGCCGCCGATAACCAGGCAGACCTGCACCCCCATGGCCACGACATCCCGGATGTCCGCGGCGATGGCGGCCAGCATGCCGGTATCGAGTCCGAATTCCCGGCGCCCCATCAACGCTTCACCGGACAGTTTCAGCATCACGCGCTGGTAGGCCGGTTTCTGCGACATGGCGATCTCGGGGAATCCAAAAGGGGGGCGGGCTTCGGGCCGGGGGAATAACGCGTTCGGAAGAGCTTGGGTAGAGGAAGAAAAAGGGCCGGGGGTTTCCCCCCGGCCCGATGCCTTAGCCTCCGGCGGTCTTCGCCACTTCCGCGGCGAAGTCTTCCTTCGGCTTTTCAATGCCCTCGCCCAGCTGGAAGCGGGCGAAGCCGGTCAGCTTCAGGCCGGCTTTCTTCACCACGGCCTTCACGCGGCTTTCGCCGTCATGCACCCAGACCTGCTCCAGCAGCACCACTTCTTCGTAGTACTTGCGGATGCGGCCTTCGACCATCTTCTCGATGATGGCTTCCGGCTTGCCCGACGCGCGGGCCTGCTCGGTCAGCACCGCCTTTTCGCGTTCCAGCGCGGCCGGATCGACGAAATCGACATCCAGCGCTTCCGGACGGGCGGCGGCGACATGCATGCCGACCTGACGGCCGAGGATTTCCAGGGTCCCGATCTCACCGGGGCCTTCAAGGGCGGCGAGCACGCCGATCTTGCCGAGGCCGGGCTTGAGGGCGGAGTGGACATAGGTGGCGACGACGCCCTGCGGCACGGACAGCACCCGCGCCCGGCGCAGGTTCATGTTCTCACCGATGGTGGCGACGAGATGGGTGAGTTCTTCCGCGACCGTGCGGCCGGTGCCCGGGAAGGCATGGGCGGAGATCGCTTCGATGCTTTCGCCGACGTCGAGCGCGATCTTGGCCACTTCCTGCACGAAAGCCTGGAAGGTCTCGTTGCGGGCGACGAAGTCGGTTTCGGCGTTGACTTCCACGACCGCGGCCTTGCCGGGGGCGGAGGCGACGCCGACGAGGCCTTCGGCGGCGATACGGCCGGACTTCTTCGCCGCGGCGGCGAGGCCCTTCTTACGCAGCCAATCGATCGCCTGTTCGATGTCGCCGTCGTTTTCGGTCAGCGCCTTCTTGCAATCCATCATGCCCGCGCCGGTCTTTTCGCGCAGGTCTTTCACGAGGCCAGCGGTGATGGCAGCCATGGTCTTTCTCCAACAGTATGGGGACGCGATGGCTCGCGTCCCCAGGTTTGCACGATCTGTCGTATCGCCGGCCGATTACTCGGCGGCGGCGGTTTCTTCTTCGATCTCGGCATCCGGCATGGCGCCGAGCGGCAGTTCTTCGTCACCGCCGATATCCACGCCCGAGGAGGCCATTTCCGCGCTGATCCCATCCAGCACCGCGCCCGCGATCAGGTCGCAGTACAGGGTGATGGCGCGGATCGCGTCGTCGTTGCCCGGGATCGGGAAGGTGACGCCGGTCGGGTCGGAGTTGCTGTCCAGCACGGCCACAACCGGGATATGCAGCTTGTTGGCCTCTTCGACCGCGAGCTTTTCCTTGTTGGTGTCGATGATGAACAGGATGTCCGGCAGGCCGCCCATTTCCTTGATGCCACCGAGCGAACGCTCCAGCTTTTCATGGTCGCGGGTGATTTCCAGGACCTCTTTCTTGGTCAGGCCCTGGGTCTGGCCGCCCAGCATCTCTTCGATCTGGCGCAGGCGCTTGATCGAACCGGTGATGGTCTTCCAGTTGGTCAGCGTGCCGCCGAGCCAGCGGTGATTGATGTAGTACTGCCCGCAACGCTTCGCGGCGTCGGAAACATGTTCGGCCGCGGCGCGCTTGGTGCCGACGAACAGAACGCGCCCGCCAGCGGCGGTGACGTCACGAACGGCGCGCAGCGCGCGGTCGAGCATCGGCACGGTCTGCTGCAGGTCGATGATGTGGACCTGATTGCGGACCCCGTACAGGTACGAGGCCATCCGCGGGTTCCAGCGGCGCGTGTGGTGACCAAAGTGAACGCCAGCTTCAAGCAGCTGACGCATGGTGAAATCGGGCATCGCCATGAGCGTGCTCCTTTCATGATAGTCCGGTTGAGCCTCCGCGGGGGTTTGCCATCGGGCCTTGCGGCCCGGCGGCACCGGATCCGATCAGAAGAAGGTCTGACCGGGAAAGGCGCCCCGCGTGCGAATTACCAGGGCACCTGCCCCAGCGCGGCGGGATATGACCGAACCACCGGCTTCACGCAAGGGGCACGCGCGGTTTTGCCAGAGTGTCTGCATATGCCAGCGAGGATGGCCGGCACGGGCGTGGAAACCGTCATCCTCGGGCTTGTCCCGAGGATCCCCTTCGGCAGTCGCTCTGAATTTATTGGCAAAATCCCACCGGCCGTGCGGCTGGAGATCCTCCGGACAAGCCCGAGGATGACGGTTTATGGCGCAAACCCGCCATATGGGCGCCCCCGCGAGCGGCCGCCAAATATATTTCACGAAATGCCCCCGCGTTAAGAGTTCCTTAACCTTTACCCTTTATCACCAAACCCGCACCCAAATGGGCGCGGGCAAAATGCCCGGCCGCCCGCCATCAGGCCGCGATCACCGATGCTGGACAGCCCGACCCGGACCCAGGATGACCATCGCCCACGAACCGGCGCGCAGACGCAGCCGGAGGCGGCCATCAGCTGGACCACGATCCGGGCCATTTTTCGCCGCCACCTCGGACTGTTTCTACTTTTCGCCCTGCTCTGCCCCATCGGTGCCGCCATCGCGGTCTGGCAGACCGCACCGCGCTACACCGCGTCCGGCACGCTGGTCTACGAACCCAGCGAATATAAAGCGCGGGAGCTGCAGAGCATCATCCGCACCGACCCGATCACCGAAGCGGCGATGTCCACCCAGGCGGAGATTCTGCAAAGCCTGCACATCGCGCAAAAGGTGGCGGAACGCCGCCAGCTCGCCGGCAATCCCGAG
>CAIUPC010000464.1 GCA_903900905.1 uncultured Acetobacteraceae bacterium | reverse complement strand
GCGATCTGATCCACCACCCATTCCGGCAGGTCCTCGGTCGCCATCGCCCGTTTGTCCCGCTGCTTCAGCCGTGCGAACTCCGCCACCGACAGGATCACCACCGACGGCTTGTCGCCATGCGACACCGTCACCGGCTCCGGCGCACCACGGAGGCCCTCGGCCATCTCGCGATAGGCGCCAAAATCGCGTTGCACCTCGGCTGACGTCGCGTGAACCATGGCAGTCTGCCTCGTTGTTTGAACATCCTGGCGCATTATGTGCCCACGGAGCGGCTGGATATCAAGGATCGTCCGCGATCCGCTGGAAATCGGTCCCAGGTTAGCCGCCGCCCTGGAACCGGAACAAGGTGCCCTCCAGATCCGGCGGCAGGTCAGGCCCAGGATGCACGGATCGCATCGGAGCGGTTGGGGAGACCAAGAAATCCGATATTTAAGCCACGTCCCGCTGTCCAGGCGAAGCCATCCCTCGCCTGCGTCCGATCGGGTGCGACACAAGCGACCCGCTCCGCATGCACCATGCGAAGCACCCCATCCCCCCACCCCCATCTTGGCGTCCGGGCCGACAGGCCCTAAGCCTCCGCCCATGGATGTCATCGCGGTCAGCTCCCTCACCAAGCGCTACGACGACGTGCTCGCGGTCGATGCGATCAGCTTCGCCGCGCCCGCTGGCGCGACCATTGGGCTGCTCGGCGGCAATGGCGCGGGCAAGACCACCACCATTGCCATGATGCTCGGCCTCCTGGTGCCGACGGCGGGGACGATCCATATCCTGGGGTATGACATGGCGCGCGACCGGTTCGCGGCTTTGGCGCGGATGAATTTTTCCTCGCCTTATATCGCGCTGCCGCACCGGTTGACGGTGGCGGAGAATCTGCGGGTCTATGGGCATCTGTACAACGTGCCCGGTCTCGAACGGCGTATCCTCGAACTGGCGGCGGAGCTGGACCTCGAAGCGTTGCTCGACCGCCCCGCCGGGCAGCTCTCCGCCGGCCAGAAGACCCGGGTCGCGCTGGCCAAGGCGCTGATCAACCGGCCTTAGTTGCTGTTGCTCGACGAGCCGACCGCCAGCCTCGATCCCGATACCGGCGATCTCGTGCGCAGCTGGTTGGAGCGGTATCGGGCGCAGTCCGGCTGCACCATCCTGCTCGCCAGCCACAATATGGCGGAGGTGGAGCGCCTCTGCACCGATGTGCTGATGCTGAAACAGGGCCGCATCGTCGATCGCGGCAGCCCGGATGATTTGCTCACCCGCTACCGGCAGGAGAATCTGGAGGAAGTGTTCCTCGACATCGCCCGCGACCGCAAGCACGGCGTGCCGGCATGAGCGCCGCTTTGCGCCGCATCTGGGGGCTGATGTACCGGCATCTGGCGCTGTACCGGCGGTCCTGGCCGCGGCTGCTGGAACTGGCGTATTGGCCGGTGTTGCAGATGTGCATCTGGGGCTTCACCGCCAGCTTCCTGACCGGGCGTATCGGCGGCACCGCCGCGACGGCGGGGGCGGCGCTGATGGGCGGCGTGCTGCTGTGGGAGGTCACGCTGCGCAGCCAGATGGGCCTGTCGATCAGCTTCCTGGAGGAGATCTGGTCGCGCAATCTCGGCCATGTCTTCGTCTCCCCCTTGCGGCCGCATGAGCTGGTGCTGGCCCTCATCGGCATGTCGTTCCTGCGCATGGTCATCGGCGTCGCGCCGGCGGTGCTGCTGGCCTGGCTGCTCTATGCGTTCAACCTGTTCACCCTGGGCCCGGCGTTGATCCTGTTCTTCGTCAATATGATGGTGATGGGCTGGTGGGTGGCGCTGGGCGTGGTGTCGCTGATCCTGCGCCATGGCGCGGGGGCGGAGCCGCTGGCCTGGGGCGTGTTGTTCGGGATGGCGCCGTTCTCGGCGGTGTTCTACCCCGTCTCCGTCCTGCCGGCTTTTCTGCAGCCGGTGGCGCTGGCATTGCCGGCGGCGCATGTGTTCGAGGGGATGCGCGGCATCCTGCTGGACGGCGTCGTGCGCGGCGATCATCTGATCGCGGCCGTGGGCCTGAACATCCTATGGCTGGGCGCGGCTTCCTTGCTGTTCGCGCGCCAGTTCCACCAGGCCCGCGTGCGCGGCGCCCTATTGAGTATCGGCGAATGAGCGAAACCCGCTTCTGGTTGATCCGCCACGCGCTGGTGGAAGAAAATGCCCGCGCCATCCTATACGGGGTGATGGATGTGGCCCTGTGCGAGACCACGCTGCTGGAACAGGCGCCGATGTACCGCGCCTTGGCCGAACGCCTGCCGCACCCGGCCAACTGGATCGTGACCCCGCTGTCGCGCACCCAGCGCACCGCCGCCGCGATTTTCGATGCCGGCTACCCGCATATCCCGCCGGCGATCGAGCCCGACCTGATCGAGCAATCCCTCGGGGAGTGGCAGGGCCTGCCGCATGCCGAACTGCCGTCGAAGCTGGCGCATCCCAAGCACGCCTTCTGGCCCCTGGCCGGGAACGAAAAGCCGCCGGGCGGCGAGAGCATGGAGGAGGTGGTCGCGCGGGCCGGTTCCACGCTCGAACGCCTCGCCATCGCGCATGAGGGGGAGGACGTGGTGATCGTCAGCCATGGCGGCACCATCCGGGCCGCGGTGGCGCATGCCTTGGGCGTGGCGCCGGACAATGCGCTGCATCTGTCGATCCAGAACCTGTCGCTGACCCGGTTGGAGCGGCATAGTGAGGGCTGGCGGGTCGTTTGCGTCAACGAGCTCCCGGGGTATTGACCACGGCCAGCCCTGAAATTGCCGCGAATCGGGCGTCTTCTCGCTACACTGATCGGGGTGAATCGGATTCGCCCCAAGCGAGGAGACTGAGCATGCGTTCCCCCTTCCTGGCCGCCGCGCTGTTATTACTGCCATTGCTGCAAGCAGGGTGCTCGACCTCACGGGGGGAGGAGCAAACGCTGGTTGATCGCGCGACCCTGACCGTGCAGGAAATGGTCAACCAGACCGTGTCCGACGAGCCGCAGACCATGCTGCGCCGCGCCAAGGCGGTGATGGTGTGCCCGCGGGTGTTCAAGGCGGGCTTCTTCTTCGGCGGTGAGGGCGGCAGCTGCGTGCTGCTGGCGCGGGCGGGGAACGGGACCTGGTCCTACCCGGCGTTCTACACCATCGGTAGCGGCAGCTTCGGCTTCCAGTTCGGCATCCAGGACAGCCAGCTGATCATCATGATCATGACCAATAAGGGCCTGAGCGCGGTCCTCGACAGCCAGGTCAAGCTGGGTGCCGATGCCTCGATCGCGATCGCGACCATTGGCGCGGGCGTGCAGGGCTCGACCACCGCGGCCGTGGGCGCGGACATCGTGGCTTTCGCGCAGGCGCGCGGGCTGTTCGGCGGCATCTCGCTGGCGGGCAGCCTGATGTCGACCAATACCGAGGCCAACCAGGGCTATTACGGCCAGCCCTATGCGGCGCGCCAGATCGTGATCAGCATGAATGGCGCCAACCGTGGCGCCGATCCGATGCGGTCATTGCTGACCCGGGTGGGGGCGGGTGAGGCGCCGGCGCACGCGGAACCGCCGCTGCAACCGCCTCCGGGCTATGCGCCGGCTTACCAGCCCGGCTATCAGGCGCCGCCTCCGGCCTATGCACCGGCGCCGTCCCAGGGCTACGCAGCGCCTCCGGGCTACGCCCCGGCTCCGCCGTCGGGTGGCGGCTATTTGCAGGCGCCGCCGTCGGGCGGGCGGGGACCGATCCAGGAACAAAGCCTTGCTCCGCCGCGCTAAGAAGGTGGCTAGTGGCCTAGGCAGCCTGCCCGCCGCCCTGTAGCTTAAGGCCGCATGGCGGCGGACAAACCTTTCTGGAAAACCAAGCGGCTGGAAGACATGACCGACGTGGAGTGGGAATCACTCTGCGACGGCTGCGGCCGCTGCTGCCTGCATAAATTGCGGCACGACGACACGGGCGAACTGTCCCATACCAATGTCGCCTGCCGGCTGCTCGACCTGCATAGCTGCCAGTGCAGCGATTATGCCAAGCGCCAGCGCCGGGTTCCCGATTGCGTCAATCTGACCACCGAGGTCGTGCGCGAAATCGACTGGCTGCCGCCCTCCTGCGGCTACCGGCGGATCGCTGATGGCAAGGACCTCGCCTGGTGGCATCCGCTGGTCTCCGGCGATCCGGAGACGGTGCATACGGCCGGCATATCCGTGCGTGGCCGCGCCATCAGTGAGCGCAAAGCCGGGCCCTTCGAACACCATATCGTTGACTGGCCGGGCCGCATGCCGCGCGCCCGCCGCATCCCCAAGGAGTAATCTCGATGTTGCAGAACGCGCTGTACGGGGGCGTGAACGCCGCCGTGGTGACGGCGATGAACGCCGACTTGTCGATCGACCTCGATCGCATGGCGGCGCATTGCCGCTGGCTGCTGGCCAATGGCTGCAACGGCCTGGCCGTGCTCGGCACCACCGGCGAAGCCAACAGCCTGGGCGTCAGTGAGCGCATCAACCTGCTCGAAGGCCTCGTCGCCCGCGGCATTCCGGCCGCGAAGATGCTGCCGGGCACCGGCACGACCGCGATCACCGATACCGTGAAGCTGACGATCGAGGCCGAGAAGCTCGGCTGCCGCGGCACCCTGCTGCTGCCGCCGTTCTACTACAAGAACCCCTCCGATGACGGGCTGCTGGTCTATTTCCAGGAGGTGGCGCAGCGCGTCGCCGGCGACATCAAGCTGTACTTGTATAATTTCCCGCAGCAATCGGCGATCCCGTTCTCGGTCGATTTCATCGGCCGGTTGCTGAAAGCGGTGCCGGGCAAGTTCCAGGGCATCAAGGACAGCAGCGGCAATTACGAAAACGGCCTGTCCTACGTGGAAAACTTCGCCCGCGACGGGTTCGAGTTCTATGCCGGCGACGACTCCCTGATGCGGCCGCTGCTGCAGAAGGGCGGGGCGGGCAGCATCACCGCCGCGTCGAACGTGAACTGCTCCGCTGGGGCGCGGGCCTATGCCGGCTGGAACACCGATGATGGTGCCGCCGCGCATGAGATCCTGGTCGCGACGCGCAAGGCCGTGACCTCGGTGCCGCTGATCCCCGGCCTGAAGTCGCTGGTGGCGCGCAACACTGGCAATCCCGCCTGGAAGAACATCCGCCCGCCGCATCTGCAACTGACGGCGGCGCAGGAAGCGGCGCTGTTCAGCGCGTTCGATGCTTCGGGACTGGTGCTCGCCTCGGCGGCCTGATCCAGCCTGCTCTTGCCTCCGTCATCCTCGGCTCGCGCCGGGGGTGTCCGGTTTAACCCTCAGGCCCGGACGGCCACTTTTTCCGTCATGCTCGGGCTTGACCCTACCGGATTCACAGATCGCGGAAACGATTTTCGTCTGTGGTGCTCTATATCGTCATG
>CAIUPC010000463.1 GCA_903900905.1 uncultured Acetobacteraceae bacterium | reverse complement strand
CCCGGACGATATTTCCTACATCGTCAACCACGCGGCGGATCGCATCCTGTTCGTCGATATCAGCTTCGTCGCGTTGATCGAGGCGATCGCGGATCGGGTGAAAGACTGCGTGCGCGATGTGGTGATCCTGACGGATGCGGCATCGATGCCAGAGGTCAAGCTGCCGCCGGGCATGCGGCTGCATTGCTACGACACGCTGCTGGACGCCGCGGACGCGGATTACGTCTGGCCTGAGTTCGACGAGAACACCGCCAGCGCGCTGTGCTACACCTCCGGCACGACCGGGCGGCCGAAAGGCGTGCTGTACAGCCACCGCTCCACCATCCTGCACGCCTATGCCGCCTGCTTGCCCGACGTTCTGTGTGCCCGCGCGGGCGAGCGCATTCTGCCGGTGGTGCCGATGTTCCACGTCAATGCCTGGGGCATTCCCTATGCCTGCGCCATGACCGGAGCCGGGCTGGTGCTGCCTGGCCGGCATCTCGACGGCCCCAGCCTGGCGGGCCTGTTGAATGACGAGCAGGTGACCCTGACCTGCGGCGTGCCGACAATTTGGATGGGGCTGTTGCAGCATCTGCGCGCCTCCGGCCAGACACTGACCTCGGTGAAGCGGATCATGACCGGCGGCTCCGCCACCCCGCCGCTGCTGATCGAGGCGTTTCGCGACGAACAGAACGTCCGTGTCGAGCATGGCTGGGGCATGACCGAACTCAGCCCGGTCGGCACCTATAATTCCCCGAAAGAGGCGCAGATGGGCCTGCAAGGGGCCGAGGCGGTGCGCCACATGCTGAAGCAAGGCCGCATCCTGGCGGGCATCGACATGAAGATCGTCGATGGTGAGGGCAAGGAACTGCCCTGGGATGGCGTCGCGTTCGGCGATCTGATGGTGAAGGGGCCGTGGATCGCCAGCGCCTATTTCGGGGACGAGCCGGGTTCGGCGCTCGACGCGGATGGCTGGTTTGCGACCGGCGACGTCGCCACCATCGACCCCGATGGGTTCATGGAGATCACCGACCGGTCCAAGGACGTGATCAAATCCGGCGGCGAGTGGATCAGCTCCATCGCGCTGGAGAATATCGCCGTCTCCCACCCTGACGTTCTGGAGGCCGCGGTCATCGCGTCGCGCCATCCGAAATGGGATGAGCGACCGCTGCTGCTGGTGGTGGCAAAGCCCGGGCGCACCATTGATCCGGCCTCGGTGCTGAAGGTCTACGAGGGCCAGATCGCCAAATGGTGGCTGCCGGATGAGGTGCTGGTGGTGGAAGAACTGCCGCATACCGCGACCGGGAAGCTGCAGAAAACCACCCTGCGGACCAAGTACAAGGATCATTACATGGGGATCGCCTAGTCGCGCCAGGCGATCCCTTCTTCGACCGACCGCTGGCGGGGTCCTTTATGGATCATCGCCTCAAGCCTCTGGCACGCTTCCATGCTTAGAGCGTGATCGTTTGAAGTGGAATCACCCGAAAACGTGAATCACGCGACAAAACAAAGAGCTAGACCATGATCGACCACGTACGTTGATCCAACCTCAAACGATCATGGTCTAGTGTGACGACGTATTTTCGGACCTCGCGCTCTGGCAAATGATGGGGCCGCTAGCGGCGTCCCACCAAACCCAGCCATTGGCCGAGACGCACGAACTGGGACTTGATCACCGCCCATAGCAGCGAGGTCGCCGAGAGGGGCACCGGCGCGGGCATGGGGGCCGGGCGGATGGGTTGTGGCGGCGGGGGCGGCGGTGATGCGACGGCCGGGGCTGGTTCGGCCGAGGCAACCGTTTCCACCACCGGTTCGGGCTCTGGTGCCACAGGCTCCGGCACCTCGTCCTTGGCGAATTCGTCGGCGCAGCGGCGGGCGAAGTCGGCCATGATCACGTTGGCGACCGCGGTGCCGCCGGCGCGGGCGAAATCGGCCAGCACGCCACCGAGTTCCGCATCCGAGACAATCTTCACGATGGTCGTGGGCGTCGCCGCCGCCGGATCATCATGCAAACTAAACCCCACCTTCACCCCGATCCGCGCCGCCCGCAGATCGGCGTTGCCGCGGCCGACAACCGTTCCGGTGTGGTTTTCGAGATCGAAGTTGCAGGTG
>CAIUPC010000462.1 GCA_903900905.1 uncultured Acetobacteraceae bacterium | reverse complement strand
CGGTTATGCCATGGTCGCCAGCGAATCCCGGCTATGCGTTTGAATAAGATGGGCTAGAGTGGTATAGCAATCGCCGCATAACGTGGGCTTCGAGCGCTTCTCTGGTTCGCGAAGGTGGCACATATGCCCGACAATACCGGTCTTCCTGAAACCAAGAATCCCAAGAAACGGCCAAAGGGTGGTCGTGGTGGGGGCGATAGTCGTGGCGGCGGCTGTGTTCGGGTCAAGCGCCGGCCTCGCCGGTCAACGCGCCGAAGCAGCCGCTAACCATCATCGGCGCGGCTTGGGCGGATCCGGCGGATGCATCAAGCACCGCTGGTAAAACGCAATGTGTTTTGTCGCCAAATCATAAATCCGGCACAGTGTTCCGCTGAGGTAGTGCATGTCCGTGAAATGCCAAGGGGCCTCGGCGCCACGCCGTGTCGGATTTATTCTGAAAAAACCAAAAACTGCCCTTACCGAGGCGCGCCGGCCAGATTGTTGAAGAAACCAGACCGATTGTCGGCGCCAGCCATCAGGTAGCTGTGGTCGGAGCCGCTCAGGATAAAGCGGGCACCCATGCCGACGTAGCGGGACGCGTTGACCTCGTCATAGACCCCGCCCATCCCGAGCACCTTGCCATGCTTGCGGCAGGCGTCGCCGACGGCCTGGTAGGCGTCGATCACCTTCTGGTGCCCCATCTGGCCGGAAATGCCCAGCTCCGCCGTCAGATCGGAGGTGCCAATGAACAGCACATCCACCCCATCCACCGCCGCGATCGCATCGGCATTGGCAACGGCCTCGGGGCTTTCCAGCATCACCACGGTCAGGATTTCGGCGTTGATCGCCGCCTGCGCCTCGGCCGTTGCCGGCGGGCGGTAGCCATAGACGGCCGGCGGCCCGCCCCAGGAGCGTTTGCCGCGCGGCGGATAGTTGAACGCCTCGGCGATGCGTTTTGCTTCCGCGGCGGTATCGACATGCGGTACGACGATGCCGAGGGCGCCGTTGTCCAGCGCCCTTGTGGCTTCATCGATGGCCCCCGCGCAGACCCGCACGATCGGGGTCACGCCGACCGGTAGGGACGCGATGCAGAGTTGCGTGGTTTCCTGAACGGAGAACGCGCCATGCTCGGTATCGATGAAGATCCAATCATGGCCGGTGGATTTCGCCAAGACCGGGGTCGCGACAGTGCGCAGATGGTGCACCCCGAAGCCGAGGCCCATGAGGCCGGCGGCCATACGGCGCTTGGTGGTGTTGAGAGTCAGGGACATGGGCGGCCTCCGGTTTTGTTCTTGGTACGGTTTCACGGGCGGTTATACCGGCGTCTGCCGATAATGACCAAACCCGCTTCTATCCCATCACCTGCTTCTGGCCGGATCGGGATGCGGCCATGATCGCATCCAACATCCGGTGCCGCGCGATAGCATCGTCGAAGCTGGGGGACATCGGCGCGCCTGTCCGGATGGACTCGCCCAATTTCGCGTAGAGTTGCGCGACGTTGTAGGGCGAACCTTTCGGGGTGCCCGCCGGGACCCAGCGGTACTGATCCGGCACCGGCATCTCCGCCAAAGGCACGCCCTTCCCACGCGCGGTGCGCAAAGTCAGCTCCTGGCGCTGGGTGGAGGCGCGTTCGGTTGCCTCCAGCACCAGATCCCCCTCACTGCCATGGATTTCGCACAGGAATTCATGCCCCCGCGTCATGCCGCCGCGCACCTGGACCGATGCCACAGCACCGCTGCCGAGTATGCCGCTGACGACGAGTTGGTCCGGCACGTCCATGGGGATCAGCTCGCCCGTTCCCTCCAATGGGATATGGCTGCGCTGGCTGACGGCGAAGGCATTGAGTTCGCGGAACTCCCCCAACATGAAGCACAGCGCGTCCATATTATGCCCGCCGGTGATGGTCATCATATTGGCGCCGTTGGAAAAATACGCCTGATAGGCGCGATCCAGCGTCGCCCCCCAGTTGCCGGCGTTCACGAACAGCGTGGCCGAAAGCGGCGTGCCGATATGCCCGGCGGCGATCAGGTCGCGTGCATAGCAAATGACCGGGGAGACCCGGCCTTGCAGCCCCACCGCATGGCACACGCCCTTGGCCACCGCCGCGTCGCGCATCCGCGTCGCTTCCTCGGTCGAGCGGCCGAGCGGCCACTCGGAATAGACATGCTTGCCCGCCTCGATCGCTGCCATGACGGGGTCGTAATGGCCAGGGACGCTGACGCACACCGTCACCAAGTCCACATCCGGACACTGCGCCAGCTTCACCGGGTCGGCGAAGGCCAAGGGCACGTTGTAGTGGCGGGCGGCGGCGTCGGCCGATTCCTGGCAGGTGGTGCAGACGGCAACGATCTGGAAATCGGGCAGCGACTGCAAAGCCGGCATATGGGCGATGGAGGAAAAGCCCCGGTTGGGGGTGATTCCCACCATGCCGACGCGGATTTTCTGGGTCATGGGTGGTGGCTCCTTGGACTGTGTTGGGACCCTGCGCCTTGGGCTCTGCCGGGGCAATTGGGTGATTATTTGCACGATCTTGGGATGAGCGGGAACTCAATAGGCGTTCACAAACCAAAGGCGCAGCCGAGGCTTATTTTAGCACGCGACGAGACCTGACCTGCCCCCCCTGACTGGGACAGTCAAAGTGGGCATGCGCACATAGCGCTAAGCAGAGCATATGGTGATGCAATTATTATGCATAATTAGATATATGATTTTTAGGGGCGGGGCAGCTTGTACCGGATAACCAGCGTCGCCCCTTGCCCGCTCGGTGGTCCGGCAAGCACCTCATCTCCTGAGGCTCTTAAGGCATGCATAGCGGCGCATCACACGAGCATACGATGCCCAGTTCCTGGGTAACCGCCAACGGTTTCATGCAGGTCCTTCGATTTTATATCGATGTATCGGGCGCCAGCGCGATTCGCCTGAGCAAAGGAATCACTGAGGAGAGTCCTAAATGTCTCTGACGTCGGTCTCTTGCTCATCCGGGTTATTCCTTCAATTCGGCGCGTGGAACTCCGTGACGCCTCTGGACTGCCGGTTCAGACTGGCACCAAATCCGTGGCCGTGAATGTTTTTCTGACAGTGATGCTACCCGAGCACTGCCGGGCTTCCCACAGGTTTCGCTGCATTTGCATACGTAACCAGTGATCGGCAGTGCCCCAGCCCACCTTTTCCAGTCGTATCGCCATCTCCGGTGACACGCCACTGTGGCCGTTGAGAACGTCCGAAAGCTGCTTACGAGACACACCAAGGGCATCTGCCGCCGCAGTGACCGTCAGCCCAAGCGGCTTAATGCAGTCTTCCCGTATAATTTCGCCGGGATGCGCCGGATTAAACATTTCCATTGTTCCGTCCTACCCTAGTGGTAATCGATCAAATCCAGACTGATGATGTCCCCACCATCGAATTCGAAGACCAGCCGCCAATTGCCGGATACCCACATCGACCATTGACCTCGCCGGTCGCCCTGCAACTGGTGCAGACGGTAATTTGGCGCATTGAGGTCTTCAACCTTCGACGCAACCTGAAGGGCGGTCAACAGCCGACGCAGCTTAGCCGCATATTGCGCGTCGATGCCTCTGGTCGTGCCAGATGTAAAAAACTGTTCAAGACCCTTATGGCGGAAGCTCTTAATCATCAGCGTGAGAAGTGTCACGTAACAGGTGACAAGTGTCAATCTCATTCACTCTACGGCGCGGATCAACGAATGGGCACTCACCCGCATCCTCGGTGAGATTGACCGTCAACATCACACGTGCATGGCCGAAGGTGAGGCGGGCTTTCACCAAATACCCTTCGCTTTCGACCTTCAAAGGTCGCCCCCCTCGCGACGAATTTCATGCATCAGCGGCGTCCGCTCCGCCAGTACGCCGGCCCGATCGGGTATGGCGTGGATGGACGCACCATCCTCGTAAAGGATATCCGTGACCACGGGGACCAGGCGATCCATCTCGCTCCAACGGTCGTAAAATCCCTTTAGAAAGACGGCCACATCGTAATCGGAGTCCAGCACGGCGTCGCCACGCGCACGCGAGCCAAATAACACCGCCGGCTCCAGTCTTGGCCCATACAACGCGTCCAACGCAGCGCGAAAGCGCAGGAGGACGGGATCAGCCAATACGCTCAAGGACATCGCATCGCTCCGGGCGCGAATAGCTCCAGCCTTCATGGGAACCATATCACGTCCGGGGACTGCCGATCCACCTTACCCCGCAAACGCCCGCATCTTCGCCAGCGCCTGATCAATATCCGCCAGCAGATCGTCCACATCCTCCAACCCGATATGGATCCGCACCAACGGCCCGGCGAACTGCCCAGACCCCGCCGTCCGGGTAATCCCGCCCGTCGTGGGCACCGCCAGGCTCTCGTATCCGCCCCAGGAGGCGCCGATCCCGAACAGCTCCAACGCCTCGCAGAAGGTGTAGGTGGCTTCGGCGGAGAACCCCGGCTTGAACTCCACCCCGAACAGGCTGCACGCCCCGGTGAAGTCCCTCCGCCAGAGGTCATGCCCCGGCGCGCCCGGCAGGCCGGGATGCAGCACCTGCGCGACTTCGGGCCGCTTGCGCAGCCAGTGTGCCACCTGCATCGCCGCATCCTGCTGCGCCGCCAGCCGCACGCCCATGGTGCGGATGCCGCGCAGCGTCAGCCAGCAATCGTCCGGGCTGGCATATTGCCCCAACTGCCGCGCGCCGGCATGCAGGGTCAGCCAGTCTTCCTCGTTATTGACGGTGATGGAGCCAATCAGCACGTCGGAGTGGCCGGCCAGATACTTCGTGGCGGCCTGGATGGAGATATCCACCCCGTGTTGGAACGGCTGGAAGTGGTGGATGCCCCAGGTGTTGTCCATGATCACCTTGGCGCCGCCAGCATGCGCGGCGGCGGCGATGGCGGGGATGTCCTGGACCTCGAACGTGTGGCTCCCGGGGCTTTCGGTGTAGACCACTTTGGTGTTGGGGCGCATCAGAGCCGACAGGCCTTCCCCGGAGATGCACGGGTCGTAGAACGTCGTCTCAACCCCGAACTGCTTGAGGATGCCGCCGGCGAAGTTGCGGGCCGGGCCATAGACGTGATCCGGCATCAGCATGTGATCGCCGGCCTTCAGGAACACCAGCAGCGGGGTCGTCACCGCCGCCAGCCCGGTGCTGACGATGTAGCAGCGGGTGCCGCCCTCGATCTCCGCGATCGCGGCTTCCAGCGCCCAATGGGTTTCGGACCCGCCCGTCCCGTAGGTCAGGACCTGGGCGCCGCGCTGCGCCTGCATCGCCTTGCGCTGCGCCACTGTCGGCACCAGCACGGTTGAGCCGCGCAGCAACGGCGGATTGACGAAACCATGCTCGTGCTTGGTGCGGCGCCCGACATGCGACAGCTTCGTATGGAAGCCCAGCTTGGATAAATCGGCCATTATACATTGCTCTCCACGGGGCTCTCCACAGCGGTATCGGCGCGTCCGCCCCATTCGGTCCAGGACCCGTCATAGACAGCGCCCTCCGGCAGTCCGGCCAGGCGCAAGCCCATCGTCAAAATACAGGCGGTCACGCCCGAGCCGCAGCTGGTCACCACCGGGCGGGCGCCATCGACCCCGGCGGCGGCGAAACGGGCGCGCAAATCGGCCACGGGTTTGAACGTGCCGTCGGCGTTCAGCAGGTCGGTGTAAGGCAGGTTGGCGGCGCCTGGCATATGGCCGCTGCGCATGCCCGCGCGCGGCTCCGGCGTCGCCCCGGTGAAGCGCCCG
>CAIUPC010000461.1 GCA_903900905.1 uncultured Acetobacteraceae bacterium | reverse complement strand
TCCACGCCTCGCCCGCTTTCGACAGCGCAAGGCGTGGATGCCGACCTGCGTCGGCATGACGGGTAATGGTGGCCGGTTCGCCATTGCCCGGTAGGCCGTTCATGAGTGCCACCGCCATCACGAACCATCCTCCCGGCCACGGCGGCGGGTCAGGCCGAGCAGCATGCCCATGCCCAATGCCACCGCGACGGCAGAGGACCCGCCGTAAGAGATGAACGGTAAGGTCATGCCCTTGGTCGGGATCAGGGCCATGGTGGAAGCCATGTTGATGAAGGCCTGCAGGCCGAAGCCGGTGACCAGGCCGGCGCAGGACAGCACGATGAAGGGGTCATGCTCTTTCAGCAGCCGCAGCAGCCCGCGCAGCACGATGAAGGCGAAGATGAGCAGGATGAACAGGCAGATCAGCATGCCGAATTCCTCCCCGGTGACGGCGAAGACGAAGTCGGCGTGGGCGTCGGGGATAATATCCTTGATATGCCCCTCGCCGGGGCCGCGGCCCGAGAGACCACCACTGCCGAAGGCTTCGAGCGAGTGTTTGACCTGATATTGATCGCCGGTACCGTACCAGAATTTCTCAAAGCGGGAGCGGACATGCGGCAGGAACATATAGGCCCCGACCGCGGCGGCGCCGATGCCGCCCACGCCGATGCCGACAAGCAGGATGTGCAGTCCGCCGATATAGAGCTGCACCAGGAACACGACGGTCACCACCGTCAGCATGCCGATGTCGGGCTGCGATTTCAGTAACAGCGCGATCGCCGCGAAGATGGCGCCAGCCCCGAAATAGCCGCGGTACCGGTGGGTGCGCCAGCTCTCCGAAATCAGCCAGGCGGCCACGATCGCGAAGCAAGGTTTAACAAATTCACTCGGCTGGATGGTCACCCCGGCGGCGGAGACCCAGCGTCGTGCGCCCTTGATCTCGGCCCCGACCACCATCGTCGCCATGGTCAGTATCAGCGCCACGGCGCAGCCCAGGAAGGCCAGCCGTTTGATATTGCGCGGTGACAGAAGCGACACCCCGGTCACGACCGCACCCGCGAGCAGCAGGAACACCATCTGCTTGAGGATGAAGGTCTCACGCGATGTGCCGATACGCTCGGCCACGGCGGGGCTGGCGGCCTGCATCATGACAAAGCCGCTGAGGATCAGCAGCGAAATCGCGCCGAGCGTCCAGCGGTCGACCGTCCACCACCAGCGGCCGATGGTGGAGTTGTCGGCACGGGAAAACGTGGCCATCAGCGCTCTCCTTCCAAAGTGCGCACCAGTTCGGCGAAGCGGTCACCGCGCTGGTCGTAGCCGGTGAACTGGTCCCAACTGGCGCAGGCCGGGGACAGCAGCACGACGGGGGCATCAGCCGCGCGGGCGGCGGCGGCGGCGAGGGGGACGGCTGCTTCCAGCGTCCCCGCCTCGGTCAACGCCACCCCATGCGCGGCCAGCGTCGCCGCCAGAATGGGTGTGTCGCGCCCGATCAGGAAGGCATGGGCGATGCGCGGGAACAGTGGCACCAGTGGCTCGATCCCATCTTCCTTGGCCATGCCGCCGGCGATCCAGATCAGCCTGTCGTAGCAAACCAAAGCCCGCTGGGCGGCGTCGGAATTGGTGGCTTTGCTGTCGTTGATGAAGGCGATGCCGTCGACCCGGCCGACAAGCTGCTGGCGGTGCGGCAGGCCGGGATAGGTGCGCAGGCCGCTGACGATGGCGTCCCGGCTGAGACCGAGATGCCGTGCCATCGCGAACACCGCGGCGGCGTTTTGCGCGTTATGCGCCCCCGGCAGCGCCGGCGCCTCGGCCATCGCCATGATCGGTCCGGCTGCATCGCGTAGCATGGCGCCGTCGTACCAGGCCGTTGGCTCAGACGGATCGCGCGCGGGATGAAGCTCCGTTCTCTCCCTCCCCTTGAGGGAGGGGGGTGGGGGGAGGGGTGGAGCGGCAGGGTTTGCGGGGATTAACCCCTCCCCCCGGCCCCCTCCCTCAAGGGGAGGGGGAGAAGTCAAGACTTCGGGGGCGCGTGGCTCCCCCGAAATCGCCGCTACATGCGCCGGCTGCGCGCGCAGCCAGCCGGCCATCTCGCGTGACAGCGGATCGTCGATCCCGATCACGGCCAAATCCCCGGCTAGCTGGCGGTCGAAAACCGCACGCTTGGCCATGCCGTAGCCCGCCATGTCGCCATGACGGTCCAGATGATCGACGCTGAGATTGAGCATTGCCGCCACATCGAAGCGGAGGAAGGCGAGTCGCTCCAACATGTACGAGGACATTTCCAGCACATAGACGCCGGCATCGGGCAGCAGCGGCAGCGACAGCGCAGCCGGCCCCAGATTAGCGCCGGCTTCGGCTTGCACACCGGCCTGGGTCAGCACATGCGCCAGCAGCGCGGTGGTGGTGGATTTGCCGTTGGTGCCGGTGATGCCAACGAAGCGGGCGCGCGAGCCGGCTTTACGCACGGCCTGAAACAGCAGGTCCGCGTCGGACAGGATCGGGATGCCGGCCTCACGCGCCCAGACCGCGATCGGGTGCGGCTTCGGCCGGATATGCGGGATGCCGGGTGAGAGGACGATGGCGTCGAACCGGCCGCCCGCTTCACGCGGGTCCTGGATCGTCAGACCCGAAGCGGCATCGCGCGCGGTGGGCGTATCGTCCCAGGCCACCACCGCGGCGCCCATCGCCAGCAAGGCGCGCGCCGCCGGCAGGCCGTTCTTGCCCAGCCCCACGACCGCGAAGCGTTGCCCGGCGAAGACTGTGGTGGGGAAGGTGCTCATCGGATCTTCAACGTCGCCAGGCCGACAAGGGCCAGGATCATGGAGATGATCCAGAAGCGGATCACGATGGTGGGTTCGGCCCAGCCCTTCTTCTCAAAATGGTGGTGCAGCGGCGCCATCAGGAAGACGCGGGTGCCGGTGCGCTTGTACCAGAAGACCTGGATGATGACGGACACCGTCTCCACCACGAACAACCCGCCGACAATCATCAGCACGATCTCGTGCTTCGTCGCCACGGCCACCGCGCCCAGCGCGCCGCCGATTGCGAGGCTGCCGATATCGCCCATGAACACCGCCGCCGGCGGGGCGTTGAACCACAGGAATCCCATGCCCGCGCCAATCAGGGCGGAGCAGAACACTGCCAGCTCACCGGCGCCGGCGACGGGATTGAGTTGCAGGTAATCGGCGAAGATGCGGTTGCCGACGAGGTAGGCGATCAGTGCGAAGACCCCGGCGCAGATGATCGTCGGCACGATCGCCAGCCCGTCCAGCCCGTCGGTCAGGTTCACCGCGTTAGACGCGCCCATCATCACCAGCATGCCGAACACCGGGAAGAACCAGCCGAGCTGCAGCACGACCTCTTTGAACACCGGGAAGGTCAGCGCCATGCCCAGCGGCCCGCGCGCCAGGCTGGTGATCCAGATCGCGGCGATCAGGCCGATACCGGCCTGGACGATCAGTTTGATCCGGCCGGAGACGCCTTTGGTATTGCGCTTGCTGACCTTGAGATAGTCATCCCAAAAGCCCAGCGCGCCATAGCCCAGCGTCACAAACAGCGTGGCCCAGACATAGCCGTTGCGCAGATCGACCCACATCAAGGTCGAAATGGTCAGCGCGAACAGGATCAGCAGCCCGCCCATGGTGGGCGTGCCCTTCTTCTCGATCAGGTGCCGGGCGGGCCCGTCCTCGCGTATCGGCTGGCCCTGGCCCTGCACCGATTTCAGCCAGCGGATCAGCATCGGCCCCAGCAGGAAGCTGACGATCAGCGCCGTCAGGCAGGCCGCGCCGGAGCGGAAGGTGATGTAGCGCACCAGGTTGAACAGGATGAACTGGTCCGCCAGAGGGCGAAGAAACGTGTAGAGCATCAGGCGGCTCCCTTCGCTTGCGATGTCAGGGAGTCGAGCGCGTCCACGATCCGCTTCATCCGGCTGCCGAGGCTGCCTTTGACCAGGATCGCATCCCCGGCGGCGGCGGCGGCCGCGACGATTGGGGCCAGAGCGGCGGAATCCGGTGCATGCGCGCCACGGCGTTCCACCGGCACGGCTTCGAACAAATGCGCCATCAGCGGGCCGCAGCAGAACAGGATATCCGCCGAAGTATTGACGGCATCGGCCAGGCCGGCGTGCTCGGACGGACCGGCCTCGCCCAGTTCCAGCATGTCGCCGAGCACGGCGATCCGGCGGCGGGCGGGTTGCAGGCGCAGCACATCCAGCCCGGCGCGCATGGAGGCGCCGTTGCCGTTATAGCTTTCATCCAGCAGCAGCGCATTGCCGCCGGGCAAAGCCAGTTTGCGGCGCGCGCCGCGCCCGGCGATCGGGGCGAATGCCTCCAGCGCGCGGACGGCCTGGCTGATATCGAGGCCCAGCGCATGCACCGCGGTCAGTGCCGCCAGCGCATTCATGGCCATGTGGTGGCCTGGGGCGTTGAGGCGCAGCCGGATTTCACGCCCGGCAATCTCGGCCAGAATCATGGACCCGTTGGCGTCCGGCTCCAGCGACATCAGCCGGCTTGTTGCGCCCTGGCCGGTGCCGAAGGTCATGACGGTCTTGCCGCAGGCGGTGGCGCGCAGGCGTGGAAATTGCGGAGAATCCAGCGGCAGCACGGCGGTACCGCCGGCCTCCAGGCCGCTGATGATGGCGGCTTTTTCGTCCGCGATGGCCTCGATCGAGCCGAGATAGCCGATATGCGCCTTCTCCACCGCCGTAATGACCGCTACGTGCGGGCGTGCGAGATCAGCCAGTGGTGCGATCTCTCCGGGGTGGTTCATGCCGATCTCGGCGACGCAGAAGGCGGCGGTGCGGGGCATGCGGGCGAGGGTTAGGGGCAGGCCCCAATGGTTGTTGTAGGACGCCTCCGCGGCATGGGCCGGGCCGAAGGCGGACAGCGCGGTGCGCAGCATTTCCTTGGTGGTGGTTTTGCCGACACTGCCGGTGACCGCCACGACCCGGGCGGTGGCGCGCACCCGGGCGAAGCCGCCGAGGCGGGCCAGAGCGGCGAGCGTGTCGTCCGCCATCAGCAGCCGTGTTGCGCCGGGCACGGTCCGATGCACCATCGCGCCCGCCGCGCCCTTGGCGAGGGCATCGGCGACGAAGTCATGCCCGTCCCGGCCTTCACCCACCAAAGCGATGAACAGATCACCGGGTTGGAGCGTGCGGGTATCGATCGATACCCCGGTCGCGCTGAAGAGCACATCCAGGCTGCCGCCCGTGGCTTCGAGCAGATCATCGGCGGTCAAGAGATCGGTCATGCCATCCCCGCGAGTTGGCGGATGACGCTGGCATCATCAAAGGGGGTGACGGTGGCGCCGATTGTCTGGCCCTGCTCGTGGCCTTTGCCGGCGACCGCCAGCACGTCGCCGGGGCGCAGCATGCCAACGCCGGCGGCGATGGCCTGGGCGCGGTCGCCGATATCATGGGCGGCCGGGCAGGCGGCGCGAATGGCGGCGCGGATCGTGGCCGGGTCCTCCCCGCGCGGATTGTCGTCGGTGATGATGGCGATGTCGGCGTGCGCAGCCGCGGCGGCACCCATCAGCGGGCGCTTGCCCCGGTCGCGGTCACCGCCGGCGCCGAACACCACGATCAGGCGTCCCGCCGTATGCGGGCGCAGCGCGCTCAGCAGCCGGATGATCGCGTCCGGGGTATGGGCGTAATCGACATAAGCGGCGGCCCCGTTGGGCAGCGTTGCCGCGAGTTCCATCCGCCCGCGCACCCCGGTCAGGCCAGGCAGCAGGTCGAGGGCGTTGGTGACGCCGAGGGATTGGGCGAGGGCGCCGGCCAGCATCACGTTATCGGCCTGAAACCGGCCGGGCAGGCGCAGATGCAGATCGCGGGTCACGCCATTGGCCTCGATGGTCAGGTCCTGCCCATCGGGGCGCGGTAGCGCGCGAACCAGCCGCCAGTATTCACCGCGCTCCCCGACCGTGCGGAAGGCCAGCTGGCGCCGCACCGCGATATCGCGCAGCGCCGCCAGGGTGACATCGTCCATATCGGCATGCGCCACGGCCGGGGCATCCGCCGGCAGCAGGCTGGCGAACAGGCGCAGCTTGGCGGTGCGATAGGCCTCCAGCGTGCCGTGATAATCCAGGTGGTCGCGGGTCAGGTTGGTGAAGCCGGCCGCCGCGAGATGCACGCCATCCAGCCGGAACTGATCCAGCCCGTGCGACGATGCTTCCAGTGCCGCGTGTTCAATACCGGCGCGGGCGAGCCCGGCCAGGGTTTCGGCCAGGCTGATCGGGTCCGGGGTCGTCAGGCCCGGCCCGGGCGCGAAGCCGGGCGCGATCAGACCGAGCGTGCCGAGGCTGGCGGCCCTCTGGCCGGCCAGTGTCCAGATCTGGCGCAGGAACTCGGCGGAGCTGGTCTTGCCGTTGGTGCCGGTGATCGCCACCACGGTGTCGGGCTGGCGGCCGGCGAGGATGGCAGCGAAGCGGGCCAGCAACTGGCGGGGTTCGGCGTTGAGCAGCAGCGGCCGCTCCGGCACGCCGTCGGGCCAGACGGTGCCGTCGGGTGCCAGGACCGCGACGGCGCCGCGGCGCACGGCCTCAGCGATGTATTTGCGGCCGTCAGCATGCAGGCCCGGCAACGCCGCGAAGAGATCGCCCGGCACGACCTGACGGCTGTCGGCGGTAACACCGGCGATCTCCAGGTCGCGCATGCCCGCGATCATCTCGGCGCTGGAGAGGGTGGCCAAACGCTCCATGATCTCAGCGAGCCGCACTGGGAGGCACCGGGGGCTGCGCCGTCGTCCGGGCGGGCACGATCGTTGATGTGGGCTGCGTGGCGGCGCGGCGGTTCGGGTCCTTCTGGGCGGCGGGTTGGCCAAGGGCTGGCGGCAGCAGGGTCGGGGCAACCGTCAGGCCAGGTTTGGTGGCGGCGGCGGCTGGCTTCGGTTGCGCGTCCGCCGATTGCGGGCCACGCACCATCGCGCCCCCGGGGGGACGGCCCGGCTGCAGGGGGATGGCCAGCGCCTGCGAGATCGCCGGCGCGTTGGCGATATCGGGCAGCATGCCGAGGATGGGCCCGATGCGGGCGATCACCTTGCCCGCGGCCGGGGCGGCGACCCAGCCGGCGGTGGCATAGCCGTAAGTCGCTTTGTTACCTTTCGGCTCGTCCAGCATCATGTAGACCGCGTAGCGTGGCGCGTTCATCGGGAAGACGCACATGAAGGCCGCGACGTTGGCATGCTTCTTATAGCCGCCATGCGCCTGCACCTTCTCCGCCGTGCCGGTCTTGCCGCCGGGGTAATAGCCGGGCACCTCAGCGGTTTTGCCAAACCCGTCCGTCACCACCAGCCGCATCAGCCGGCGCATCAGGTCGGAGGTGGACTGCTGCATGATCCGCTCGCCCTCGGGCTTCTGGCCCGGCGGGATCTGCAGGATGGTCGGACGCATCAGCACGCCGCCATTGGCGATCGCCGCCGTGCCGCGCACCACGTGCAAGGGCGTGACGGAAATGCCGTGGCCGAAGCCCACCGTCATCGTCACGATCTCTTTCCAGGCCTGCGGCTGTTGCACGATCGGCAGGCCGGCTTCCGGCAGCTCGATCCCGGTGCGGCCGAACATGCCCATGTTCTTCAGCCAGGTGCGCTGGCGCTCGCTGCCGACGATGCGCGCGATATTGGCCGCGCCGAGGTTGGACGAATAGGCCAGAACCTCCGGCAGATAGAGCCAGCGGTGCTTGCCCTCGAAATCGGAGATCGTGAAGCGGCCGATACTGATCGGGTGGGAGGCGTCGAACTCGTCCCAGATATGGACCAGGTTCGCATCCAATGCCATTGACAGAGTCTGCAGTTTGAAGGTCGAGCCGGGCTCGTAACGCTCTTTGATGCCGCGGTTGCGCTTTTCTTCCTCGGTCGCGGTGCGGTACAGGTTGGCATCGTAATCGGGCAGGCTGACCATGGCCAGCAACTCCCCGGTCTGCACGTCCATCACCATGCCGGCGGCGCCAATGGCCTCAAAGGTCTGCATCGCGGTGATGAGTTCCTGGCGAACCACCGCCTGCACATCGACATCCAGCGACAGGCGCAGCGCCGAACGGTCATCACGCAGGCGTTGATCATACTGGCGTTCGATCCCGGCGACGCCGCGCTCGTCCACGTCCACCCCGCCCAGCACCTGCGCCGCGGCGCGGCCCATCGGGTACCGGCGGCGCATGGTGGCGCGGAAGTCGATGCCGGGAATGCCCAGATCGTTGATCGCCTGCTCTTCGTCCGGCGTGATCTGGCGTTCGAGATACACGAACTGCTTGTCCGGGGCCTTCAGCCGCTCGATCACGCGCTCTTCGTTCAGGCGCGGCAGCACGCGTTTCAACCTATGCGCCGTGTCCACCGGATCGATGATCTGGCGCGGATCGGCGAAGACCGAGACCGTCGGCAAGGAAATCGCCAATTCACGGCCCCGGCGATCAAGGATATTGGCGCGCTGGTTGGGAATGGCAACGTCGTTCGGCTTTGGGGCGGCTTCGGCGATGATCTGCGCCACCGGCTTCTCCACCCGGTGCGGCAGGGTGGGCGCGATGATGGTGATCAACGCCAGCCGACCGATTAAAGCGGTGAAGAGAACGGCGAAACCGGCGGCGGCGATGACGAGGCGGCCGTGGGATTTCTCCAGCGCGTGACGCCGCTCCAGGTCGGGTGCGGTGACGTGATGGGTTTCCATCATCGGCACCGCGTCCGATTGCGCCGCGCCGCGGCGGCGCGCGACCTGACCGGTGGCGCCGGTGTTCAGCGGCGGTGAGTCAGCGGAGGGTGGGATGCCAGAGGGATCGGTCATGGCCAGGTCTCAATTCCCGTTCGACCAGGCGGCGGTGCTGACCGGCATGGGGCTCGGCGCGGGGACGCCGCCGCCGGCATGCGCCATGCCCAGCATTGAGCCGCCATAGTTGGGCTGCGCCGCGTATGCCGGGCGCGGCGCCGCTTGCATCTGAACCGGCGGCGGTGTGCGCACCGGCATTGGCTGCATTTGGGCCTGAATGGGCGGCTGCATGGAGGCCTGGATCGGCGGTGCCGCCGCGGACTGCATCGGACGTGGCGCGGCCGGCCTTGGCTCTGGCGCCCGTGCTTCCGGCGCGCGGGCCTCGGTTATTTTAGGTTCCACCGGGCGCAGCTCGATCGGCCGCGGGGCCGGCCGCGGTTCGGCGGCGGCCATCATGGGCTTCGGCGGTGGCGCGATGACCGCGGGCGGTGGCGGCGCTTTCGCCAACGGCACGGCCACGGGGCTGGGTGCGGCAGGCGCGGGGGCGGGTGACGCCTGGGTGATCGTCACCGCCGGCGGTGGCACCGGCAGCGGCGGGATCGGCAATTGCTCGGCCGTATCCGTATCGCTGTCGGCGGAATCCGCCGCTGGCAGGCGACCGCCAATCGGCTGCGTTTCGGGCTCGTCGGTCGTATCGGTGCCGCCCACAGGCGCCGGGGCCATGGCGCGTGGCGCGGGCAGGCGGCCGGTCAGTTCGGCGAAGCTGGTGAACTGGCCGGGATCAAGCGGCTTCAGCGTCAGATATTGTTTCACATAGGGGCCAAGCCGCTCAGGGTTGCCGCGGAGGGTCCATTCGGTGTTCAAAACGCGGGTCTTGTCCCGCAATTCCTGCGTTTCCCGAACGATTTTTTTGATGTCTCGCTCGATCAGATCGGCTTCGTGCTTGCTCTGATACGTGTAGAGCACCGCCGCGACCGCGAGGACGAGGCTGATACCAGTGACGGGCGGGGTCATGCCGGGACTCTTTCGTCGGACGTGTGCAGGCATTCGATCGCGCGCAGCCGGGCGGAGCGGGCACGCGGGTTGGCGTCGGTTTCGTCGTCGCGTGGGCGCAACGCCTTGTTGGTCAGCAGCCGGAAGCGCGCGGCGGGGCGTTCGGCCAGGCCGCGCGGATCATGCCGCGACAGGCCTGGCGCGCGGCCGGCGAGGCCGGTCATGAACTGTTTCACAAGCCGATCTTCGAGGCTGTGGAAGGAGACGACGACCAGCCGGCCACCAGGGGCGAGCATGTCGGCTGCCTGCGACAAAGCGCGTTCGACCTCCCCCAGCTCGTCGTTGACCTTGATGCGCAAGGCCTGGAAGCTGCGGGTGGCCGGATTGTTGCCGGAGCGGTCGGGCGGCAGCACGGAGCGGATGATTTCCACCAGGCGGGCCGTCGTCTCGATCGGGGCCTCGGCGCGGGCGGTGACGATCGCGCGGGCCACCCGGCGGGAGGCGCGCTCCTCCCCCAGTTCGAACAGAACGTCGGCCAAGGCACCTTCCGGCAGGGTGTTCACCAGGTCGGCCGCGCTTGTTCCGTTTTTGCCCATCCGCATGTCCAAAGGACCGTCCCCTCTGAACGAAAACCCGCGTGCCGGATCGTCGATCTGAAAGGAGGAGATGCCGAGATCGAGCACGATTCCGTCAAGCGATCCGACCCCTTTGTCGGCCAAAAGGGCCAACATATCGCCGAATTTGCCGTGAATGAGGTGCAGGCGGCCTGGAAACCGTTCTGCTATCGCGGTACCACGTGCGATCGCGTCAGGATCGCGGTCGATGCCCCAGAGCGAGCAGTGTGCCGCATCGAGGATCGCGGTGGCGTAACCGCCGCCACCAAAGGTGCCGTCGAGATAGGTCGCGTCGTCGCGCGGTGCGAGTTGCGCCAGGACTTCCCGCAGCATGACCGGGATATGGCCGCTCATGACCGCGGCTCCGACAGCGCGAGGCTGCGTTCGCGGGTGCGTCTGGTGGCTTCCTGCTTACGCCGCTCGAGCAGTTCCGCATCCCAGATCTCGAACACCTTGCCACGGCCGGTGAAGGCGATCGGGCGCTTCTGATCCATCTGGGCATAGGTGATGAACTTCGCCGGCAGCACGATGCGGCCTTCCTTGTCGGCTTCCATCGTCTCGGCGTCGCCGAACAGGGTCAGGGACAGGTCATCGTATTCGGCGCTGAACGGATTGAGCTTCTCCAGCGGGGCGGCCATGGCGTTGAGATCGACCTCGGTCCAGACCTCCAGGCAGGGATGGTTGTGGGACGGCCGCACGATCAGGGGCGTGCAGGCATTGGCGGGCAAGGGGGCGTTGGCGGCACCGAGCTTGAGCTGGTTCCGGTAAGACGCGGGTACGGAGAGACGGTTTTTCGCGTCCAACTTCCCCTGATGCGTCCCTAGGAACTGGCCCATTGGAGGCCGACCTGCCGGTTCGGGTGTGCGGGGTAGGATTTCCGCGCGGCACGGCTGAGAAGCTGGACGACCTACCCCAAATGCCCCGCTTCTTCCCAGTCAAATTAGGCTTTCACCGGCATTAACTGGGATGAGATGGGATAGTGCGGGAAAAGCTCGGAGTCAATGTCAATCGTCCTATTCATCCAGTCCCGAGCACGGCTATTTAGGTCGCATCCGATTTGAGTGGATTGGACTATTGATCACTTTTTGTTCTTGTGGATAAAGAGGTGAACTGATTGTGGGTAAAAATATCTGATCTTCGCTATAAAGTGGAAGGTTTTCTTCAGGGCCGCCGTCATCATGGATTACCGCCGATCAGTCCGCGGCGGGCAATACACAGCCGATCTGACGGTCAGAGCGGTGCTAAACGATTGGACCACGTAAGAGTATTCTGATGGGCCGGTGGCGCCTGTTTCGGGCTGATTCCGGCCTGAACCGAGGGGTAGCATGGGATTGAAGGCCGAAATTGGCCCATTTTCCCGTGAAATCCCGTACAGAAGGAAAATTTGTTGGAATTTGTCTTGCCAGACGGCCTGTAAGCCGGGTTCTGTCCGCGTGTTGCCACGTTGGACGGCCATTCCTCTGGGACGCGCCTCGCGGCACGCCTCTCGCGACCAACCCGGGCGGCGGGACGGGAATGTCCCCGCTCTCTGTCCGAAAACAGAGGGCAGCCGCCCCTATTCGGTCTTGCTCCCGGTGGGGTTTACCGTGCCACCCC
>CAIUPC010000460.1 GCA_903900905.1 uncultured Acetobacteraceae bacterium | reverse complement strand
GTGCGATAGCCCTGCCTGACGAACCCTTCCTGTGGTTCGGCTCGACACGGCCATCTGCTACAGGGCTTGCCGCGGTTCTCTCCGCCCAGACGGCAGGGCCAAGGCCCGATATCGCGATCCTCCCCCCCGGCGCGCCGCTGCCGCCGCCCGTGCCTGGCCAGGGGCGCTGGCGCTCTCGTCCGGCCCTGTTCCTCGACCGCGACGGGGTGATCAACGTCGATCATGGCTATGTCGGCAGCCGCGACCGGTTCGAGTGGATGGCGGGTGCGCTGGACGCGATCCGCCTCGCGACTCAGTCCGGCTGGCATGTCTTCATCGTCACCAACCAGTCCGGCGTCGCCCGGGGCAAATACGGCGAGGACGATGTCCGCGCTCTGCTGGCCTGGATCGCCGATGCAGCCCGCGCCGCCGGGGGGACGATCGACGATGCCCGCTACTGCCCGTTTCACCCCGAAGCGATCGTGCCGGACTACCGGCGCGCCAGCGACTGGCGCAAACCGGCGCCGGGGATGATCCTGGATCTGATCCGAAGCTGGGGTCTCGACCCCGCTTCGTGCCTGCTTGTCGGCGATCAGGAGACCGATATGGAAGCCGCCGCCGCCGCGGGGATCGCGGGGCACTTATTCGCGGGGGGCGACCTGCTGTCCTTCGTCCGGCCGCTGTTACTGCAAGCAAACTGTCACGCCGGATCGTGACCACCAGGCCGACCCGGCAGGTGCATGGGACGCGCCGATACGGTAAAAGCAGGGCATGCCCCAGTCCGAACTCACCCTCCGCCCCATCGGCTCGATCCAGACCCCTTGGCGCAGCATCGCCGATTGCCCGCGCAATGGCCGCCAGCTCAATCCCGCGCCGGAATGCCGGGTGCGGGTCTTCGCCGGCTTTACCGAGGGTTTGCGCAGCCTGGAGGGGTTTTCGCACCTCATTCTGACCTATTGGCTCGACCTGGCGGGGCCGACGGAGCTGGTCTTCACGCCGCCCTTCGACCCGCAGCCGCGCGGCGTCTTCGCCACCCGCGGGCCGCGGCGGCCGAACCCCATCGGCATTTCGGTGGTGGCCTTCGATGGGTTTGAGCGGGCGGACACGCTGAAGGTCCGGTACCTCGATTGCGTCGACGGCACGCCGCTGCTCGACATCAAGCCATACCTGCCGACAACCGACTCCGAGCCGGAAGCAACGATGGGCTGGCTTTCCCCGCATGCCACGACCCGGCGCGGCTGACCGCATGTGCTGAAAAACCCCTGGGCTATTCTGGCTGTCCTGATCCTCGGCCGCACCGCCTTCGGGATGCAATATCAGTCCGTCGGCGCGGTTGGGCCGGCGATGATGGCCGACCTGCATCTTAATTTCGCCGATCTGGGGACGTTGTTAGGGGCTTATTCGACGCTGGGGATGTTTCTGGCGATCCCCGCGGGCTGGCTCATCGGGCGGTTCGGGGATCGGCGGGTCATGCTGGTGGGCCTGGCGCTGATGGTAGCCGGGGGGGCGCTGCTGACGATCGCGCCGGGCTTCGCGGTCGCGCTGGCCGGGCGCTCTAGCGCCGGGGCCGGCAGCCTGTTGATCGGGGTGGTCGGGCCGAAGATGGTGATGGATCGCTTCACCGGGGCGGCGCTGCCGGCGGCGATGGGGGGGCTGATGTCGTCCTATCCTCTGGGTATCGGCCTCGGGTTGATGCTGCTGCCGTCGCTCGATTCCTGGCGGCTGGCGATGGCGGTGCCGGCGGTGTTCAGCGTGCTGGGTCTGATGGCCGCCTGCTTCACGCCGGGGCAGGCCAGCGGCGCGGAGCGGATGGCGCCGCCAAACCGGTTGGGGCCGGGCGTGCTGGCGCCGTTGATGGCGGTCGCGCTGACCTGGACGCTGCTGAATGCCGGTTACGCGGTGATGCTGGGATTCGCGCCGGCCTTTTTTGTCCAGCACGGCATGGCGGCCGCGGCGGCGGGGTCGCTGACCAGCATCGGGGCCTTCGTGACGGTGGTGCTGACCCCGGTGGGGGGCTGGGTGACGGGGCGGCTCGGCTGGCCGTTGACTGCGATCGGGCTGTGCCTGCTCACCATGGCGGCGGCGCTGCTGGCGCTGGCGGCGGGGTTGCCACCGATCTTCATGCTGCTGTTGACCGCGGTTGGGCTGGGGCTGTGCGCCGGGCCGATCATGACGCTGCCGGGGGAGATTCTGGCGCCGCGGCACCGCGCGCTGGGGATGGGGCTGCTTTACGCGGTCTATTATGGAGGGATGACGGTGCTGCCACCGCTGGCGGGTCTGGCGGGCGACGCGGCCGCCAGCGCCGCGGCCCCGATCGTGGTTGGGGCGGGATTCTGCGCCGTGGCGATACTATGCGTGCTGGCCTATGCCCGGCTGCGGCAACCGGTTTAGGCTGCGCTGATCTTACCGATGGAGCGCGCCCATGGACACCGGCCTCGTCCCCTATTCCCCCATCATGCACCGCCCGGCCTTGCGCTGGCCCAACGGCGCGCGGGTCGCGCTGTGGGTGGTGCCGAATATCGAGCATTACGAGTATCAGCCGAAATTCGTCCGCACCCGCGATCCCTGGCCGCGCAGCCCGCATCCCGACATCCTCGGCTACTCCGCCCGCGACTACGGCAATCGTGTCGGCCTGTGGCGGATGCTGGAAATGACGGATGACCTGAACATCCCCTGCACCGTCAGCCTGTCGATGACGGTGATCCAGCATTTCCCCGCCATCCTGGAAGCGATGGAAAAGCGGAACTGGGAGCTGATGTCGCACGGCATCTACAACACCCGCTACCACTGGAATTTCACGCCGGAGGAAGAGCGTGCGGCGATGCTCGAATCCCGCGAAATCCATCGCAGGCTCACGGGCCGCGAGCAGAAGGGCTGGTTCAGCCCGGCGATCACCAACACGCTGAACACCTTCGACCTCGCCGCTGAATGCGGGTTTGATTACACCGCCGATTTGTATCACGACGACCAGCCGTTCCCGCTGCGGGTGAAGACCGGCAAGCTGCTGTCGCTGCCTTATACGGTCGAGCTGAACGACGTGCTGGTGCACCGCCGCGGCGAAGAAGCGGACGAATTCGCCCGCCAGATCCGCGACTATTTCGAAACCGTCTACGCCGAGGGCGCCGAACAAGGCCGCGTCATGTGCATCGCCCTGCACCCCTATTGGGTCGGCCAGCCGCACCGCATCCGCGCCGTCCGCGGCGCGCTGGAATATATCCTGTCGCATTCCGGCGTCTGGCTGGCGAAAGGGGGAGAGATCGTGGACTGGTTCAACGCCAACCACCTACCCGCTCTGGAATCGCATCTTGCCGCGCGGGAGGCCGCCAATGGTTGAGTTCGTCCCCAGCACCGTCCCGCCCGTGACCGAGGCCCGCGCGCCCGGCATGGACCACGCGCATTACCCGTTCCGCGCGCTGCCCGATGCGCCGCGCTTCGTCTGGCCCAACGGCGCCCGCATCGCGCTGACCGTCACCGTGATGGTCGACCATTGGGAGCTGGCGCCGCCGGCCACCGCGCTACCGGACCCGCGCATCGTTTCCCCGCTTGGCAAATTCCACCCGGACTGGCTGACCTGGAGCCAACGCCTGTACGGCAACCGGGTCGGCATTTTCCGGGTGCTGGATGTGCTGGACAAAGCCGGCATCGTGCCCTCGGTCGCGCTGGGTTCGGCGGCGGCGAAGCTCTGCCCCGAGCTGGTGGATGAGCTGATCCAGCGCAATGCCTGCTTCATGGCGCATGGCGATTTCGCCAGCCGGCGGATCAGCAGCCGCATGTCGGAAGACGAGGAACGCGCCTTCATCACCGAGGCCCGCGACGCCGTCGCCGCCGCCACCGGAGAGGTTCCAACCGGCTGGTGCGGCCAGGATTTCAACGAGTCCTTCGACACGCCCGCCCGCCTGATCGAAGCCGGCTTCACCTACACCACCGATTGGGCCAACGATGATCGGCCGTACCTGCTGGATGGCGGGCTGGTGTCGTTGCCGCCGCAGCCGGAATGGAACGACCTCGAATGCCTGCGCCTGCGCGGCGTTACCTCCCCGGTCTGGGCGCATAATATCGCGGAGGCTTTTTCGGTGCTGCATGAAGAAGGCGGCGGCGTGTTCAACCTGACGCTGCACCCCTGGATCGCCGGCCAGGCGCAGCGCATCCGCTGGCTGCGGGAGGGTTTGGCCCGCATCGTTGGCAAGCATGGCGTCTGGCGCACCACCACGGACGAACTGGCGAAACTGGCACGCACGCAGTTGTGATCGCGGCTGACGATGCCGCCCCTTCCGTCATCCCCGGACTTGTTCCGGGGATCGCCCGCGGCACTGCCGTTGATTTTATTCGTAAAATACTGATGCCCGTGCGGCTGGAGATCCTCGGGACAAGCCCGAGGATGACGGTTTTTGGCGGAAATCCGCCATATGCGATACCCCTGGGGGCGGCCTCGTGTAAGCACCATCCACCGGGGGCAAGACGCCTGTTTTACCTTTGACATTTCCGGGTATGACCGCTTCGTGTATAGGCGAGTGAATAACTTCGGGTGAAGGACTGACCATGCTGCCGATTAAACCACCGTCCTGGATTGACGACTTCAAGACCTTCATCATGCGCGGCAATGTGGTCGACCTCGCGGTCGGTATCATCATTGGTGCCGCCTTCACCGGCGTTGTCGGCAGCCTGGTCAAGGACGTGATCAACCCGGTGATCGGTCTTCTGACCGGCGGGGTGGATTTCTCCAACGTGTTCATCTCCCTGAACGGGGCGCACTACGCGACCTTGGAAGAGGCCAAGAAGGCCGCGGCGCCGACAATGAATGTCGGGCTGTTCCTGAACGCGATCATCCAGTTCCTGATCGTCAGTTTCTCGGTCTTCTGGCTGGTGCGGGTGCTGACGCATCTGAAGGTGCGTGATGGCGCCGCCCCGCCGCCGACGCCGTCGGAGGCTTTGCTGACGGAGATTCGCGACCTGCTGAAGGCGCAATCCGGGTCCAAATGATGATCCCGGTCGCGGTCGTCACCGGCTTCCTCGGGAGTGGGAAGACGACCCTGATCGGGCGCATTCTGCGCGACCCCGGCTTTGCCCGCACCGCCGTGATCGTCAACGAATTCGGTGAAATCGGGCTGGATCACGACCTGATCGCCAGCAGCGATGAAACGCTGCTGGCTTTGACCACCGGCTGCCTGTGCTGCGCGGTGCGCGGCGATCTGGTGGAGACGCTGATCGACCTGCGCCGCCGTCGCGATGCGGGCTCAGCGGTGTTTGATCGTGTGTTGATTGAAACGTCAGGCCTGGCCGATCCGGCACCGATTCTGCATGCGTTGATGACGGATGGCGGGGTGACGGAGGCGTTTGTCATCGATGGCGTCGTGACCGTGGTCGATGCGGTGCATGGGGAGGCGACCCTGGACTCCCATCCCGAAGCCCGGCGCCAGGTCGCCCTGGCCGATCGGCTTGTGATCAGCAAGTTGGATGTGGTGGGGGAGAATGCGGGGTTGATGGCGCGGTTGCGCGCGGTTAATCCCGGGGCTGATCTGGTTCCGTCGGCGGCGGTGACGGCGGCGGGCTTGTTTGCCCCGTCTGACCCCGAGGCGCGGGTTTTGCGTTTGGCCGCTGTGCCGGATCAGGCGGTGGGTTCGCCGTTCTCGGCCGCCCGGCATACAGACGGGATTGAAACGTTCAGCCTGGTCCGGGAGGCGCCGATACCGGCTTTGGCTTTGACGATGCTGTTGCAGGCGCTGACCGAGCATTGCGGATCGCGATTGTTGCGCGTGAAGGGGCTGGTTGAGGTCACGGAGATGCAAGGCCAGCCGGCGGTCATTCACGGCGTGCAGCACGTGTTCGCGCCGCCGGCGTTTCTGGATCGCTGGCCGTCATCGGATCATTCCACCCGGATGGTGTTTATCGGCCGGGATGTGCCGCGGTATTTTCCCGCGCGGTTGCTGGCGGCGATCGAGGCGGAGGTGTTGGAGGCGGGTTCCGGCGGATAGGCTCCGCGGGAACCCGCCCTCGCCGATCGCGGCAAGCCGCTCTATACTCCCGGAAAAATAACGGGAGGATTCACATGCGAAGACGCAGCCTCATGCTCGGCGCGGCTGCCGCGCCGCTGGCCCGGCCCGCTTTGGCCGGGAAGGCGCAAACGCTCGTCTGCGTGCCGCAAAACGCGCTGAATAGCATCGACCCCGTTTGGACCAGCGCCCAGATTGCCCGCAACATGGGGTTCATGGTCTTCGACCTGCTGTATGGCCGCGATGCCAAGGGCATCCCCCGCTATCAGATGCTGGAAGGCGACCGGATGGAGGATGGCGGCAAGCGCTGGACGCTGCGGCTGCGTGACAATCTGTGGTTCCATGACGGGGAGAAGGTGCTGGCGCGGGATTGCGCGGCCTCATTGAAGCGGTGGATGAAGCGCGATCAGGGCGGGGTGACACTGGCTTCGCGGATGGACGCGCTGGAAACGCCGGATGATCGCACTTTGGTCCTGCGCTTGAACAAGCCGTTCCCGCATCTGCCAACGTTGCTGTCCAAGTTCGTTACACCCGCGGTGATGATGCCGGAGCGGCTGGCGCTGACCGATCCCTATAAGCAGATCCCCGAGGCCATCGGCAGCGGCCCGTTCCGCTGGCTGGCCGATGAGCATGTGCTGGCCAGCCATGCCGCCTTCGCCCGCAATGATCGTTACGTGCCCCGCGATGAACCCGCCAGCTACACCGCTGGCGGCCACCGCGTGCTGGTGGATCGTGTCGAATGGAAGATGATCCCCGACGGTGCCACCGCCGCCAACGCGCTGGTGACGGGGGAGGTTGATTGGATCGAGATTCCGCTGCCGGATTTGTTGCCGATGCTGAAGAAGGCACCGGGGGTGAAGACCGGCATCCTCGATACCGCCGGGCAGATCCATTTCCTGCGCCCCAACCATATGGCCGCGCCGACGAGCAATCCGGGCGTCCGCCAGGCCATGATGGCCGCGATCGATCAGAAAGAGGTCATGACGGCGGTGATCGGCGGCGATCCAGCCAATATGATCACGGATGTCGGCTTTCTGCTGACGGGCAAGAAAGAAGTCGACAATGCCGGGATGGAGCGTGTGCGGCATCGCGCCTCCAAGGCCGAAATCAAGGCCATGCTGGACAAGGCCGGTTACGCCGGGGAGCGGATCGTTCTGCTGCATGCGACCGATCATACGTTCTACAATCCCTCCAGTTCGATCGTGGCGCATATGCTGTCCGATGTTGGCTTTAATATCGACGATCAGGCGATGGACTGGGCGACGGTGCAGTCGCGCCGCACCAGCCGGGAAGGCTTGGATAAAGGCGGCTGGTCGCTGTTCCCGAGCGTGACCCCGGTGCCGGATTATGCCGATCCGCTATTGGCCAATTTCATTCGGTGCAATGGCAAAGATGCGTGGTTTGGCTGGCCAACCGATCCGAAGCTGGAAGCCATGTACGAAAACTGGCTCGGCACCACTGACCCGGCCGCGGCCACACGGCTGGAAACCGACTATCAATTGCAGGCCTTTCAGACGTTGCCCTACATCCCGCTCGGCGGCTATCGGCAGACCTCGGCCTGGCGGGATAATCTGACCGGGGTGCTGCCTGGCCCATCGATCGTATTCTGGAACGTGAGCAAGACATGAGAGGCAAAACAATGAAACGACGCAGCCTGCTGGCCGGGGCGGCCGCCGCTGGCCTCGCCCGCCCGGCTTTGGGCGGTGGGACCTCGACCTTGCGATTCGTGCCGCAATCGGCGCTGGGCAGCCTGGATCCGGTGTGGACCAGCGCGATGACCACCCGCAACGTCGGCTTCATGATCTACGACGTGCTGTTCGGGCGCGACGAGCACATGAACCCGAAGCCGCAAATGCTGGAGGGTTATAACGTCGAGGATGACGGCAAGCGCTGGGTGATGACGCTGCGCCCCAACCAATGGTTTCATGACGGGGAGAAAGTGCTGGCGCGCGATTGCGTCGCGTCCCTGAAGCGGTGGATGCAGCGCGATCCCGGCGGCGCGACACTGATGGCGCGGCTTGATGCGATCGAGGCGGTCGATGACCGCACCTTCGTGCTGCGGCTGAAAAAACCATTCCCGCCGTTGCCGACTTTGCTGTCGAAATTCCAGACCGCGGCGATCATGGTGCCGCAGCGCATCGCCGATGCGACCGACCCGTTCAAGCAGATGGCCGAAACGGTGGGCAGCGGACCGTTCCGCTTCCTGGCCAACGAATATGTCATCGGCAGCCACGCCGCGATGGTGCCGTTCGAAAAATACGTGCCGCGCGACGAGCCCGCCAGCTTCACCTCCGGCGGGCACAAGGTGATGGTTGATCGGGTCGAGTGGAAAATGATCCCGGACGCCGCCACGGCTGCCAACGCTTTGATCACCGGGGAGGTCGACTGGCTGGAAATGCCCATTCCCGACCTGCTGCCGATGCTGAAGAAAGCCCCCAATGTGGTGCTCGGCCGGTTGGATGATTACGGCTTCATCAGCCAGCTCCGCCCCAACCACCTGAATGCGCCGACAAGCAATGTGCTGTTCCGGCGCGCGCTTTTGGCCGCGATCGATCAGCGCGAGGTCATGGAAGGCATGATGGGCGGCGATCCCGACAGCACCGTGGTGCCGCAGGGTTACCTGAATACCGGCAAGAAAACGGTCGATCTCGCGGGGATCGAGGCGGTGACGACCCGCAAAAGCATCGACGCGGTCAAGGCCATGCTGGCTGAGTCCGGCTATAAGGGCGAAAAGATCGTACTGCTGCACACCTCCGACCAGCCTTTCTATAATGCCGCCACCCAGGTCGTGGCCGATACGCTGATCCGTGTTGGCGTGAATATTGACGATCAGGTGATGGATTTCGGCACGCTGCTGCAACGCCGGGCCAGCAAGAACCCTCTCGACAAGGGCGGCTGGTCGCTGTTTGTCAGCGTCACGCCGGTGCCGGAATATAAGGACCCGCTACTCGGCTCCCTCCTGCGCGGTAACGGCAAGGATGCGTGGATTGGCTGGCCGGAAAATCCGCGGATCGAGACAGCCTATAACACCTGGCTGGATTCGACGGATGAGGCCGAGAAGACCCGGTTGGAGCGTGAAATCCAGCTCGCCGCTTTCGACGCCGTGCCGTTCATTCCGCTTGGCCGCTACATGCCCCGGGTGGCCTGGAGCAAGTCGCTGACCGCGCCGCTGAAGGGGCCGGCGCCGGTGTTCTGGAATGTGCGTAAAGGGTGAATGGGGCGGGGCTATTCCGGCCCGCCATGGTTTAGGATAAGACTGAGTCGCATACTCGGACAAAGGAGAACGCCATGCTGGCCCTGACCCCCCGGCTGATCAATGTTTCGGCCCTGACCCGCGATTTGCCGGCGGCGGCTTTGCTGCTTTTTGGGGCGGTGATGTTGTACGGCGTCGGCTTTGCCAGAACGGATGCGGTGCATAACGCCGCGCACGACACACGCCACGCGACCGGCTTCCCCTGCCACTGATGTGGACCGCTTCCGCCACCTGATCACCACGGCGCTGCTGGCGGGTGCCGCGGCGGGATTGATCCTGTTCGTGGTGCAACACCTGACCATCGTGCCGCTGATCGATCTGGCTGAAGGGTATGAGGACGCGGCGGCCCATGCCCATTCCCCGGCGGCGCATGCGCATGGCGATGCCGGTCACGTGCATGAGGATGCCGGCTGGCAGCCCGCCCCTGGCCTGCAACGGATCGGATTGACCGCGCTGACCACGGTCCTGAGCGGTATCGGATTCGCCGCGGTGCTGCTGGCCGCGATGCGCGTGGCCGGGGCACGGCTGGATTGGCGCCGCGGCCTGCTATGGGGGCTGGCGGGTTTCGCCTGCTTCGTCCTCGCGCCAGCCCTGGGCTTGCCACCGAAGCCCCCGGGTGCGGCGGTGGGCGATCTGCATGCGCGCCAGCTCTGGTGGTTTGGCACCGTGGCCGCGACCGCTATCGGCCTGAGCCTGATCTGCCGGCCGTCGGGACTGAGATGGCTGGGGGCGGTGCTTTTGCTTGTGCCGCACCTGCTCGGTGCGCCGCCCCCAATTGGGGAGGACCTGGTGCCGCGCGATCTGATGCTGCGTTTCGCGGCGCTGTCGGTGGCGACCAACCTGCTGTTCTGGATGGTACTGGGCACGATCTGCGGCTGGTTCCAAGGACGAAACCAGCCGATCTGATCCGCGGCCGGCTAATTCGCCGTCATGCCGCCATCGATGACCAACTCACTGCCGGTGATCCACGCCGCCTCATCCGATGCCAGATACAAACATCCCATCGCAATATCGATCGGCTTTCCGAACCGTCCCATCGGGGTCGCATCCATCCGCGCCTTGCCGGATTCGTTGCCCAACAGACCGGGCCGCGCCATCGGCGTGTCCACGAACCCCGGATGCACGGAGTTCGCCCGGATTTGCTCCTTGGCATATTGAATGGCGGTCGATTTGGTGAAAATCCGCACCGCGCCCTTGGAGGCGTGATAGGCCGCGTTGGCGAACGAACCAACAATGCCGCAAATGGATGAGATATTCACGATCGATCCGCCACCGGCACGGCGCATCGCCGGGATCACGCTCTTGGTGCCCAGGAACACGCCGGTGGAGTTGACCCCCATGATCAGGTTCCAGTTCTCCAACGTTTGATGTTCCAGCGACACGCCGGTCATCACCCCGCTGGCCTGCACCATCATGCTGGGCGGGCGGCCGGACACGCCGGCGATGTTGCAGAGGACGTTGACCTTGCCGTATTTGCCCTCGACTGCGGTGACCAGCTCGATCCATGCCGCCTCATCGGTGACATCGAGAGGGCGGTATTCAGCGGTGCCGCCGGCATCGGTGATTTCATGCACGACAGTCGCGCCGAGTTCGTCCTGCACGTCGCATACGACGACACTGGCACCGTGTTCGGCGAAACGGCGCGCGGTTTCCGCCCCGATCCCCGATGCGCCGCCGGTGACGATGGCGACCTTCCCGATCAAACGCTGGCCTATGGTCATGGTTTCCCCCTTTTATTTCGCCCTGAAAGTCTGCCAGATAAGCACGTCCACTGGCCAGCGCCACCGAACCGCGCCACGATCCGGTGGAAATGTCCAGACCGGGAGTCCTACCAATGTCCGCCACCTCCGATCGCGCCACGCATATTGTCGCGGGTGGCGGCTCCGCCGGATGTGCCCTGGCGGCGCGGCTGTCGGAGAATCCGTTCAACAAGGTGCTGCTGATCGAGGCCGGGCCCGACCACGGCACCACCAACATCCCCGACGACATTCGCGACACCTATGCGCACCGGGCGATGACCAATTCGGCCTATTTCTGGCCGGCGCTGCAGGTCTCCCGCGGCAGCCATCCGCATATCCCGCCGGCTGGCCGCAAGCCGTATTTCTTCTATCAGGGCAAGCTGATGGGTGGCGGATCGTCCATCAACGGGCAGGTGGCCTTGCGCGGCGCGCCGGCGGATTTCGATGGCTGGGCGAAGCTGGGGGCGAAGGGTTGGGACTGGCAATCCGTGCTGCCGTATTTCCGCAAATTGGAGACGGATCTGGATTATTCCGCTGACCAGTTACACGGCTCGACGGGGCCGATCACGGTGCGGCGCATTCCGCGCGACCAGTGGGATGCGTTCACCGACGCGGTGGCGGCATCGTGGGAAAGCAGCGGCCATGGCTACGTGCCCGACATGAATGGCGGGTTCGAGGAAGGCTATTCGCCGTTGCCGACATCCAATGATGGCGAGGCCCGGCGCTCCACCGCGAACGGGCATCTGAACGATGAGGTAAGGCAGCGGTCCAATCTGCGGCTGATGCCGGAGACGCAGGTGTTGCGGATTCTGTTCCACAACAAGACCGCGATCGGTGTGGAGGTTGTGCAGGGCGGGGTGACCTCGAAGCTGTATGGGGAGCGGATCATCGTCAGTTCCGGTGCGTTCCATAGCCCTAAATTACTGATGCTGTCCGGCATCGGTCCGGCGAACCATTTGCGCCAGCACGGGATTGATGTGGTGGCGGATCGGGCCGGGGTTGGATCGAACCTGCAGGATCATCCGCTGATTTCGGTCTCCGCCTATTTGCCGCCGATTGCGCGGGAAAAACATGTGATCCGGCGCAATTATTCGTATTTGCGGTATTCCTCGGGAATCGCGGGTTGCGAACCGGCGGATATGATCATGATGGCGGTGTGCCAATCGATGTGGCATGCGGTGGGGGAGCGGATTGGGACCCTCAGCACCTATATCTCGTTGCCTTATTCGCGTGGCACGGTGCGGCTGAATTCAGCCGATACGATGGCGGCGCCGGCGATTGATTTCAACTGGTTGGCCGATGAGCGGGATCGGTCGCGCCTGGTCGCGGCGTTCTTGCGCATGGCCCGGACCTTCACGCAGGAGCCGGTGAGCAAATATGCGCTCGATGCGTTCCCGTCGTCATTTTCGGAGCGTGTCGCGGCGATCAGCCGGCCGACGGGGTTGAACGCGGTGTTGACGAATGTGGCGGCGAAATTGCTGGATTCGGCGGCGCCGGTGCGGCGCTTTTTGATCGAGCAGGTGATCAGTGAGGCGCCGAAGCTGGCAGCCCTGATGGCCGATCCGCGGGCGGCGGAGGAGTATGTGTGTTCAGCGGTGCGCAGTGCCTGGCACCCGTCCTGCACCTGCGCGATGGGCGCGGTTGACGACCCGATGGCGGTGGTCGATTCGGATGCCGCGGTGATTGGGGTGCGGAATTTGCACGTGGCGGATGCCTCGATCATGCCGCGGGTGACGCGGACCAACACCAATCTGCCGTCGATTATGATCGGGGAGAAGGTGGCGGATTTGATTCAGGCGCGGGTTTAAGGCGGGGGGTCTGAATTGTTAACTCTCCCCCTCCCCTTGCGGGAGGGGGCGGGGGGAGGGGGCACTCCCCGTAACTATGCCGTTGTACCCCTCCCCCCAACCCCCTCCCGCAAGGGGAGGGGGAGAAATAGAAGTAAGGGTTTAACGCTTCTCGCCCAGGTCCCACCAAATACCGGCGAAGGCGGCGATGCCCTCGCGCGCCGGGCCGCGCAGGAAATGCTCGTCCGGGCCGTGCTGCTTGCAGCCGTTGTAGCTATGGGGGATCCAAACCAGCGGCACATGGAGGTGATCGACAAAAACATCGCCCGGCAGCCCGCCCGAGGAGTTCGGGATCACCTGCACATGCTTGCCGAGGGTCTGTTCCATGCTGGTCACGGCCCAGCGCACCCAGGGATGGCCGGGATCGGTGCGGCTGGCGGGCATGCGCACGCCGG
The DNA here is from genome assembly GCA_903900905.1 of uncultured Acetobacteraceae bacterium. Classification (GTDB taxonomy): domain Bacteria; phylum Pseudomonadota; class Alphaproteobacteria; order Acetobacterales; family Acetobacteraceae; genus Rhodopila. Next base: position 1,907 of record CAIUPC010000460.1, on the reverse strand, counting down.
CGTTCTCGATCCGGACATTGGTGAAGCCCTCCGCGTCCAGGTGGCGGCGCAGGGCAGGGGCGAAATCGGCGGGGTCGGTGTCGACGGTGTAGCGGATCTGGCAATGCGCCCGGGCGTTGGGCGCGACCGCGTTGACCGGATTATCCGGCTTGCCGGAGGTCATGGCGAGCACGATGAAGCTGTTCCAACCGTAGATTTTTTCGGCCGAGGTCAGGCCCGGCTCACCCCAGTCCGGGTCGATCGTCGCCGATTCGCCGCCACCACCCACGGGACAGCCGGCCAGAACCGAGCGCACCGTCGCCGGGACGCCGTTTTGCGGCAGCCAGTCGCGCACCAGGATCTTGCCGCGGCGATCGATGATGCAGCCGATGGTATGGGTCAGCAGCACCGCCGGGTCGGTGGTCAGGCCGCCCCAATGCCCGGAATGCACCCCGCCGGCGCGCAGATCCAGCACCAGGTCGAAATGGAAGGTGCCGCGGGTGCCAGTGGCGATTGTCGGCACCTCCGGCATCACGCGCGGGCCGTCGCTGGCGATCAGCACATCGGCTTTCAGCGCCGCCGCGCGGGCCGCGACGAAGGCTTTCAGGCCGGTTGAGCCGCGCTCCTCGCTGGTTTCGAGGATCAGCTTGATGTTGTAGCCGAGCCGGCCGCCGCGTTCCTCCAGCACCGCTTCCAGCGCCGAGAGGTTGATCGCATGCTGGCCCTTGTTGTCGGCGGAGCCGCGGCCGTACCAAAGATCGCCTTCCTCGGTCAGGGTCCAGGGATCGAGGCCGGTACGCCACTGATCCTCCAGCCCGCGCACGGTGTCGCCATGGCCGTAGGTGAGGACCGTCGTCAAAGCCGGATCCTCGATCCGTTCGGCGGTGAGGATGGGGCCGAAGCCGGCGCTGGGATTGGGGTGGATGGCGACGGTGAAGCCCAGGCGTTCGAGCCAGGGTTGGATGGCCTCACTCAGATAGCGGTGCACCTCATCGGCGTAGCCGGGATCCTGGGACGTGCTTTTGATCGCGACCAAAGCGGCGAGGCGATCGCGAAAGCCGTTGGTGTCGAAGAAGTCGAGGGCGCGGGCGACGGCGGCGGCACGGGTTGCCATAAGGGAGGGCCTTTCCAAACGCGGACGGATCAGGGGCGCACGATGACCATGATGACGATGACCATCAACAGGAGAGTCGGCACCTCATTGGCGAAACGGTAGTAGCGGTGGGTTTTGGTGTTGCGGTCTTCCATGAACAGCCGCTTCCATTTGGTCATCGCGCCGTGGAAGCCGGACATCAGCAGCACCGCGATGAATTTCACCCACCACCAGCCGGCGGTCCAGTCGATGACGCCGGGGGTGAGGACGAGCAGCAGGCCGAAGCTCCAGGTCGCGATCATCGCGGGGTTGATGATTTGCTTCAGGAGCCGGTGCTCCATGATTTTGAAGCGTTCGCTTTCGGCGGAGCCGCGCTGCATCTCGCAGTGGTACACGAACAGACGCGGCAGATAGAACATGCCGGCCATCCAGGCGACCATGCTGATGACATGGAAGGCCTTGGTCCAGGGGTAGAGGGCGGTGAGGAGGGTCATAACAGGGGCAGCCGGGTTGGGGCCGTGCGGTTTGCGCGGTTGGTTTTACCACGGATGCACACCGATGAAGGCTGATAAGAATCGATGCACCGAGGGGCGGATGACACCTGATACCATCCCGTAACCTGAATGGCGTACCGGCCATCATTACCCGTCATGCCGACGCAGGTCGGCACCCACGCCTTTCTCCTGTCTAATACCAGTCTGCATAATGATTGACGTACGTGGGTCAATAACACCGTCATGGTCCGCCCACGGGTCCGGCCGATGGCCGGCCCGAGGACGGGCTCCGGCGGACCACCCACGACTTTGTCGCTCCGGTCTGCAAAGTCGTGGGTGGC
>CAIUPC010000459.1 GCA_903900905.1 uncultured Acetobacteraceae bacterium | reverse complement strand
GCATCCACGCCTTCTTGCGTCGGGTCAGGCAAAGGCGTGGATGCCGACCTGCGTCGGCATGACGGGGGTAGCACCCAGTAAGGCAACGTCACGGGAGGCTGGCATTACTCCGCCGCCATCGCCATTGCGGCCGTTGGCGCCTTCAGCGCCGCAAGCAACGCCGTACGCCGGGTCTCGGCCTTGGCCCGGTTGGCGTCCTTCACCGGCCCGAAGCCACGGATCGTATCGGGCAGCGCGGCCAAATTCACAGCGGTTTCCAAGGTCCCAGCCCGCAATGCGGCGGCAGCGGTGTGGAGGTCCCCGATATACTGTTCGATCAAAGCCCGTTCGGCCTGCCGCTCCGCCTGGCGGCCGAACAGGTCCCAGGCGGTGCCGCGGAGCTTGCGGCCATGACGCAGCACGCGGAACAGCGGCAGCGCGATCCAGCCGGGGATGGCGACTTTACGCCGGCGCCCGGTCAGCGGATCCATGCGCGCGATCACCGGCGGCGACATGTGGAACACCGGCTTGTCGCCGTAGTCCGTCATCGCATGCAGGCGGGCGACCTCGTATTCGTCCTTATAGGCCATGACCCGATACAGCCCTTCCGCGGCGGCGCGGGCGAAACGGCCCGGCTTGCCAACGGCAGCGGTTTCGCCCTCCAGCACGGACTGGATCACGGTGCGATAGCGGTCCGCATAAGCCGCGTCCTGATAGTCCACCAGCCGCCGCGCCCGGTCCGCGATCAGCGCGTCCAACGACAGTGGCGCCGGTTCCGGCTCGCCGGCCAGCACCTGGGTCATCAGCGCCGGCTGATCCGCCAGGATGCGGCCCCAGAGGAAGGCGCGCTTGTTCACGCCCACCGCCGCGCCGTTGAGTTCAATGGCGCGCAGGATCGACGCCTCTCCCACCGGGACCAGGCCACGCTGCCAGGCCAGACCCAGCAGCAGCGTGTTCATGGCCTGGGCATTGCCAAACAGCTTCTCCGCCAGCCGCACCCCGTGCAGCCAAACCGATCGGCTGGCGTCGGTCACGGTTTCGATGGTCTTGCGATGCAGCAGCGCGTCGATCGACAGCAGCGCGTCGCGCTTGAAATCCGCCGTCGCGGCCAGATCGAGGTTGCCGATAACGACCGCGGATTTGGCGTTCCGCTCCAGCACCCCGGCCTGACAGCCAACGGCCAAATCCGCCGCCAGCATCACATCGGCCATGCCGAGCGGAATGCGCACCACATCCAGCGCTGCCTCATCGGCGGCAATCTGCACATGCGCCACCACCGCGCCGTTCTTCTGCGCCATGCCGGTGAAGTCGAGGGTCTTGACCGCCCGCCCTTCCAGATGCGCCGCCATCGCGAGGATGGCGCCGGAGGTGACGATGCCGCCGCCGCCGATACCGGCGAACAGGCCGCGCCAGATGCCGAGCGCCGGCAGCACCGGCTGGGTCAGCAGGGCGGCGAATTCAGCCTCCCGCGCCTGCCAGCTCGTATCGGCGGCCGGCGCGCTGGGGGCGCCGGGCTGGGTGACGAAGCTGGGGCAGAAGCCCTTGAGGCAGGACAGATCCACATTGCAGCTGGTCGGGTTAATGCGGCGCTTGCGGCCGAGATCGGTTTCCACCGGCTCGATCGCGATGCAGGCGGACTGGACCGAGCAATCGCCGCAATTCTCACAGACGGATTCGTTGATCACCACATGCTGGGTGGCATTGGCCATGGAGCCGCGCTTGCGCCGGCGTCGCTTTTCGGTGGCGCAGACCTGATCGTAGATCAGCACCGAGGTGCCGTCGTATTCGCGCAGTTCCCGCTGCACGGCATCCAGCTGATCGCGGGTGTGGCGCGTCGTGCCGGGTGGCAGCAGGCCGATACCGGGCATGCGGTCTTCGTCGTCGACCACGACGGCGATGCGCTGGATCCCCTCCGCCGCCACCTGCGCCGCCAGCATCGGCACGGTCGGCCCGCCCTCCGCCGGTTGGCCGCCGGTCATGGCGACGGCGTCGTTGAACAGCAGCTTGTAGGTCATGCGGGTCTTCGCCGCCGCCGCCTGCCGAATCGCGAGCAGACCGGAATGCTGGTAGGTCCCGTCGCCGATATTGGCGAACATGTGGTTCATCGTGGTGAAGCTGGACATGCCGACGAAGGGCGCGCCCTCCGCCCCCATCTGGGTGAAGGTGCGGGTCTGATCGCCGTCATCAAGCGCCATGAAGTGGCAGCCGATACCCGCCGAGGCAAAACTGCCGTCGGGGAGTTTGGTCGATGTCGCATGCGGGCAGCCGGCGCAGAAGGCCGGCACACGGCGCAGCAGCCCATCCGGGCGCTGCACGGCGTGCGGCGGCGACAGCGACGGCGCGTTCAGGCCCTGCCCGCCGAGGAAGGTACCCAGCCCGCCCGCGATGGATTCCGGCGACAGTTCCATCAGCGACGTCAGCAGCGGCTCCCCGTTCGGCAGAGTCTTGCCGCTGATCTCCGGGCGTTCATCCGCCGGAAGGTGATAGAGCGCATCGCGGATCTGGGTTTCGACGAAGCCGCGCTTTTCCTCGATCACCAGAATGGCGCGCTTGCCGCGGGCGAAGGCG
>CAIUPC010000458.1 GCA_903900905.1 uncultured Acetobacteraceae bacterium | reverse complement strand
GACAGGCTGCCCCACGCGATCTCCCGCAGGCTGGCAACCCGCAGATCCAGCTCGCGCCCCAGCACATTGACGCGGATGATGTCGCCGATACCCACATTCCAGCCTTTGGCCAGGCCCGCGTCGAATGACACCAGAGGCGGCCCGTCATAATCCGCCGGCCACCAGGCGCCAGCGGTGAGTTGGGTGCCCGCCGGGGGAGTAGCGGCATAGGTCAGGCCGCGATCGCCTTTGAGCGCGAAGGCGGTTTCCGGCGTGGTGCGCACCTGCTCCACCGGCACGCCTTTGACCGCCACGATTCGCGCCCGCAGCGATGGCACATCCCGCAGATCGCTGGTCCCCGGCTGCGCCCGCACAATCCCCTCAAACCGCTCCAGCTGATCCGCCTGGATGTCGATGAAAAAGAAACTCGGCGCGTTGGCCGGCATCTGCTCGCGCACGCCGCGGCCGATATTGCCCTGGATCAGCGCCACCGTGGCCAGGGTGGACAGGCCCAGGCCAACCGATGACAGCAGTTGCGCGGTGGTGGCGCCGGGCCGGTGCAGATTGGCGATGCCGAGCCGCGCCCAGGGCGGCAATCCCCCCACCGGCACCTTCCTCGCGAGCCAGATCAGCCCCAGACCGCCAAACCGGAACAAAGCCAGCGTCCCCAGCGCCCCGGTGCAGAACCAGGCCGCGAGCAGCCGGTTGGGCGCGGTCGCGATCGTCAGAAAGACCAGCGCCGCGACCGCGACAGCGGTGCCGAGCTGGATCTGCCAGGCCGGATCGGTTTCTCCGCCGGTGTCGCGAAATAGCGCCGCGCCGGGAATGCGCGCCGCACGGCCCAAAGGCCATAGAACCGAGCCAATCGCTGTGAGCAGGCCATACAGCCCGGCCTGCGCCAGCGCGGCCGGATACACCCCGCTGACCGGTGGCACCGGCAGGATGTCACGCAGCAGCACCGCTGCCGCCAGCGGCAGCAGCGCCCCCGCCGCCAGGCCCAGGGCAATGCCAACCACGGCCAGCGCCATCACCTGGATCAGGCACACCGCGAACACCAGCCCCGCCGAGGCGCCCAGGCAGCGCAAGGTCGCGATCGTGGCGGCGCGGGCATCCAGCCAGGCCCGCACCCCGTTGGCGACGCCGATCCCGCCGACAAGCAGCGCGGTCAGCCCGACAAGGGTCAGGAACAAGGCGGTCTGGTCCAGGAACCGCGCGACCCCAGGCGCGGCGTCATGCGGGTCACGCACCCGCAAGCCCCGCTCCGGAAAATCAGACCGCAGCGCGGCTGTCAGCGCCGCCGGGTCCGTCACGGTCAGTCTGGTCGCATAGCGCAGCATCGCCCCCGGCAGGATCAGGCCGGTCGATGGCAGTGCCTCCGCCGCGATGAGGGCGCGGGCGCCAAATAGAGACGGGGTGACGACCCGATCCGGCTCGACCGCCAGCGCCCCGGCGACGCGGAAGCTGGCATTGCCGAGCTTGACCATATCGCCCGGACGCAAGCCCAGACGCGACAGCACGATGGGTTCGAACAGGATGCCGAACCGCCCGTCCCGCTCCGCCAGCGCTTCTTGCACCGCGCCGGGCGGATCCAGCACCGGCGTGCCGACAAGCGGCCAGGCGCGGTCGACGGCTTTCAGCTCGACGAGTTGGCGCTCCCCGGATGCGGCGATCACGATCGAGCGCATCTGCACGATATCGGACGCCGCGCTGGCGCGCCCGGCCATGAACGCGTGGACCTCCGGCGCCAGCGGTTCATTGCCGCCATCGACCTCCAGATCGCCGCCGAGGATCCGCCGACCATCCGCCTCCATGCCGGCATTGACGGCGGCGCGCAGGCTGCCGACAGCGGCGATGACGGCGACGCCCAGGGCCAGGCACAGCACCACACCGCGCAGGCCGCGCACGCCGCCCCGCAGCTCCCGCCGCGCCAGACGCAGCGCGAGCATCAGGATGGCACGCCCTCCCGCACAACGCCGTCTTCCATATGCGCCAGGCGGTCGCAGCGGGCGGCCAGGCGCGGGTCATGGGTGATCAGCAGCAGCGTCGTGCCGGCGCGGGCGCGCAGGGCGAACAACAGGTCCATCACCGCCTCGCCGGTCGCGTGGTCCAGATTGCCGGTGGGCTCATCGGCCAGCAGCAGCAACGGCTCGGGCGCGAAGGCGCGGGCCAGAGCGACGCGCTGCTGCTCCCCCCCGGACATCTGGCCGGGCAGATGGGTCAGCCGGTGGCCGAGGCCGACAGCGTTCAGGGCCTCGGTGGCCCGGGACAGCGCATCGCGGCGCCCCGCGAGTTCGAGCGGCACCGTGACATTCTCCAACGCGGTCATGGTCGGGATCAGGTGGAAGGCCTGGAACACGATGCCCACGGATTCGCGGCGCAGCCGGGCGAGATCATCCTCGGTCATGGACGTGATCTCTTGCCCGTCCAGCCGGATCGAGCCGGCGGTGGCGCGATCGAGTCCGGCCAGCAGCATCAACAGGCTGGTCTTGCCGGAACCGGAGGGGCCAACCAGCGCCACGGCCTCGCCCTTGCTGATATCGAGATCGACTCCGCGCAAGATGTTGACCGGCCCCGCCGCCGAGGGCACGGTCAGGGTCAGTCCTCTGACCTGGATCAGGGGCGATGGCGGCATGAGCGGGATGGTATCCATGGCGACAGCATATGGCGTTCCCGGGCGGCGAAAGAACCCCGCATTGCTGATTTGGTTGATGTTGTTTGGCATGATGTCGATGGCGGCGGCGCAGGCGGCGCCAATGCGGCTGCTGGTTCTGGGCGATTCTCTGACCGCGGGCTACGGCCTGCCCCGTGAAGACGGCTTCCAGCCCCGCCTGCGGGAGGCTCTGGCGGGACGTGGTATCAGTGTGGCGATCATCGACGGGGCGGTGTCAGGCGATACCAGCGCCGGCGGCCGGGCGCGGCTCGCCTGGGCTTTGGCGGATGGCGCCGACGCGGCGATCGTGGAGCTCGGCGCCAATGACGGGCTGCGCGGGCTGGACCCGCGGGCGATGGAAGCCAACCTCACCGCCATTCTTGATGTCCTCGCGGCGAAGCGCATCCCGGTCCTGCTCACCGGCATGCTGGCGCCGCCCAATCTCGGCGCCAGCTACGGCGATGCCTATCAGGCGGTGTTCCTTCGCCTCGGCGCCCGCCCGGGTATCCGCTTCGACCCGTTTTTCCTCGAAGGCGTGGCGGCGGTGCCCGCCCTCAACCAGGCCGATGGCGTCCACCCCAACGCCGAGGGGGTGCGCCGGATCGTGAGGCGGTTGTCGCCGATGGTTGAACAACTGTTGAAGGGAATCCAGGGATGACGCCACGGCGTAAGATCCTCGGTCTGGCGATGGGTGCCCTGAGCGCGGGCCTCCTCCGGATCGCCCCGGCGCGGGCAGAGCCGATCCGCTTGCTGATTCTGGGGGATTCCATAACAGCCGGCTTCGGTCTCCCGCCCGAAGATGGTTTTCAGGCGCAGTTGAAAGCGGCCCTCGCGGCGCGCCATCGGACCGTGGCGATCATCGACGGCGCGGCCACCGGAGACACCGCGGCCAACGCGCGCCGCCGGGTACCCGGATTGCTGGCGACACGCCCCGGCGCCGCGATCGTGCAGCTTGGCGGCAATGACATCTCGCACGCAATTCCACCGAAGGAGCTGGAAGAGCATCTGCGGGTCATCATCGGCTACCTCCAGACCCGCCACATTCCCGTATTACTGGCGGGCACCGTGCCCCGCGCTGAACTGGGGGCGGACTACGCGGCCGCGATCAAAGCGGTTTACGCGCGGGTTGGGCAGCAGCCAGGGGTGATGCTGGACCCCTGGTTCAGGGTCGGGATCGCGGCCGAACCGGCGATCTACCTGCCCGACGGCATCCATCCCAACGCCAAAGGCGTGCGCTTCATCGTCGCCCGGATCCTGCCCATGGTGGAAAGGCTTCTTGATCAGGCGGTCACCCAATGAGGCTGTTCGCCGGCATCGATCTGCCATGGGAGCTCCGCCATCGCCTGGCGGCGCTGACCACCAGCGGCATCCAGGGGGCCCGCTGGGTGCCGCCCGAGAACTACCACCTGACCCTGCGCGTCATCGGGGAGGTACCGCCGCACCGGGCCGAAGAGATCGACCTGGCCCTTGCCGCGATCCGCGGCCGCCGGCTGGAACTGACCCTCGCCGGCGTCGGCACCTTCGCCAAAGGCGGCCGCGCCAACACCCTTTGGGTCGGCCTGGAACGCAATCCGCGGCTGGAGCATTTGCAGAACAAGATCGAAACCGCCCTGCAACGTGCCGGGCTGGAGCCGGAGCGCCGGCGGTTTCAGCCGCATGTCACCCTGGCGCGGCTGGACAACGCACCCGAACTCAAGCTGGCGGGGTTCGTGCAGACGCATAATCTGTTTCGCGCCGAACCTTTTGAGGTCGGGCACTTCACGCTGTTCAGCTCCCAACTGGGGAAGGAACAGTCGGTCTATACCGCGGAGGTTGAGTACGATCTCGGTTAGGGGCTCGTAGTATGTTATATACTCCGACTCAGTAGGAATCCGGGAAAATGTTTGATCCTGACCGGGCCTCCTCCCGCGCTGACACTCTCGTCATGCCGACGCAGGTCGGCACCCACGCCTTGCGTGGTCTCAACAGCGAAAGGCGTGG
>CAIUPC010000457.1 GCA_903900905.1 uncultured Acetobacteraceae bacterium | reverse complement strand
CGTAGTAATCCGCCATCGCCTCCGCCACCTGTTCGGGCGTGCCAACCAGGCTGGTGGTATTGCCGCGCGCGCCGGTGGCCAGGGCCGCGCCGGTCCAGAGGCGCTTATCCAGACGCTCCCCCTGCGCCGCGGCTTCAAGCAGACGTTTGGAGCCCTCATTGGCGGGAACGACGGTCTGGATGCCCGCCTTGGCCCGCAGTTCCAGAATCCGCTGCTTGATCCGCTCCGCCCGCGCCCAGGCTTCGTCCTCGGTCGCCGCGAGGATCGGGCGCAGCGACAGGCTCACGCGCACGGTGCGGCCGAACCCGGCGGCCTCGGCCTGTAGTTTCGTGGTGATGTCGCGGACCTGCTGATGCGTCTCACCCCAGAGCGCGAACACGTCCGCATGCTTGGCGGAGACGGTGATGGCCGCGTCGGAGGCGCCGCCGAAGAAGATCGGAATCCGCGGCTGCTGCACGCAGCGAATGGCGGTGGAGGCGCCTTTGAACCGGTAGAATCGCCCGTCATGATCGACCGTTGGCCCCGGCTCGGTCCAGATGCGCTTGAGGATGCCGACGTATTCATCGGTGCGCTCGTAGCGCTGATCCTTGGTGGAGATGTCACCGTCCCGAAACATGTCGGCATCATCGCCGCCGGTGATGACATGCATCGCCGCCCGGCCGCCGGTGATCTGATCGAGGGTGGCGAATTTACGCGCCGCCAGCGGCGGTGCGACGAATCCCGGGCGGTGCGCGACCAGGAAGCCCAATCGCTCCGTGTGTTGCGCGGCGGCGGCGGCAATGAGGAACCCGTCCGGCCCGTCGGCGAAGTAGCCCACCAGGACCCGGTCGAAACCGCCGGCTTCGGCCGCCTGCGCGAAATCGCGGATATAGCCGCGATCGAGGATCATCGGGCCGGGCGGATGAATCTCCGACGCCTCCCGGTGATGGATCATCCCGATGAATTCGATAGGGGCCTCATGGGTCATATTTGTCGTCCCGGGTCGCGTCGGCGACAATATCCGCCAATTGTGCGTAATCGTCGATATCGTTGTAGGCGAAAGCCGACAGCCGCAGCCAATTGGCGCCATCGATGGCATGCACCGGCGCATCCGTGCCCGCGTCCAGCAGCCGCATGCGCAGCGAAAGCGCGTCGCCGGACCACGGCACCCGCACCAGCCCCATCGCCCCGGCCATCGGGCCGGTGACTCCGGCCTCGGTATTCAGGCGCCGCGCCACCAGCGCCGCGCCCTCCGCCGCCAAGGCGGTATTGCGCGCCCGCAGCGCCGCCCCGCCCATCCGTTCGTGAAAAGCCAGGGCCGCCGGGATGGCCAGGATGGCGGTGGGATCACGGGTGCCGGTCCAGTCGAATTCGCTCAGATAGCCCTGGTCCAAACCGTGGGAGATCACCGTCGGATGCAGCCCGCTCTGCCGCCCGGGCGCGGTCCAGAGGAAAGCGCTGCCCTTCGGGGCACAGAGCCATTTATGGCAATTGCCCGTGTACCAGTCGGCGCCGATGGCGGTCAGATCAAGGTCGATCTGCCCCGGCGCATGCGCCCCGTCGACCAGCACCGCCACCCCCGCCGCGTGGCAGGCTGCCACGATCCGCTCAATCGGCAGGACCAGCGCGCTGGCGGAGGTGATGTGATCGATCACCGCCAGCTTCGTGCGCGGCGTCAACGCCCGGGTGATCGCGGCGACGGCGGCATCCTCGGTCGTGGCGGGGAAGGGGAGTGTGGCGACGGTCATCACCGCCCCGGCGCGCTCGGTCACGAAGCGGACGGTGTTGCGCACCGCGTTATAGACGTGGTCGAGGACCAGGACCTCGCCGCCCGCGGCCAAGGGCAGGGACCGCAGCACCGCGTTGCAGCCGGTGGTCGCGTTATCGACGAAAGCGATGTCGCGGCCTTGCGCGCCCAGGAAGGCCCCCAGCGCATCCGCGGCCTCCCGCAGCAAGGGCGGCAAGCGCGCCATGAACCGCGTCGGCTGCCGCTCCATCCGCGCGCGCCATCGGTCCTGTTCGGCCCGCACGCACAGCGGCGTGGCGCCAAACGAGCCATGATTGACCGTGAGGAAATCCGGGTCGAGGTCCCATTCGGACCGCGCCGCCCGGCCCCAGGCCGGGGTTGGTGCTGCTGTCATGGCGGCATCTTTGCTGGCCGGGGCTTGGCGCGCCAGGGGTGTGGCCGCACTATGAGGACAACGAGACAAAGGGAGGCGGCGATGCGGGCGAAAGGGTTGGCGCGAGCGGCTGTCGCGGCGCTGCTGTGCATCGCGCCACGGGCCCAGGCGGCGACGTTCGACCCGGGGTTGATTGATGCGGCGCGGAAGGAAGGGACCGTTGTCTGGTATTCCGGCCTGGTCGTGAACCAGTTGCTGCGCCCGATGACCGAGGCTTTCGAGGCCCGCTTCCCCGGCATGAAGCTGCAATATGCCAGGGCGTCAAACACCGACACCACCGTCAAACTGATCAACGAAGCCCGCGCCCGCCGCATGCAGGCCGATGTGGTGGATGTCGCCAGCGGCAATGTCGCGCTGATGGATGCCGGCATTCTCGCGCCTTACCGCCCCCGCGCCGCCGAACACTACCCGGCCGAACTGAAAGACAAAAACGGGCGGTGGACCGCCAGCAACCTCTATTTCATGACCGTTGCCTACAACACCAACGCGGTAAAGCCGGACGAGATCCCTAAAACCTTCGCTGATTTGCTGGCGCCGCGCTGGAAGGGGCACATGGCCTGGACTTCGGAGCTTTCGGCACAGGCCGCGCCCGGGTTCATCTTCAATGTTGTGTCGGTCATGGGGGAAGAAAAAGGCCTGGCCTGGTTGCGCCAGTTCGCGGCACAGGAGCCGGTGTCGATCGCTGCCTCCCCCCGGGCCGTGCTGGACCAGGTGATCGCCGGCGAGCATCAGATCGGCCTGATGATGTACAACCACAATGTCGCGATCAGCCGCAAAGACGGCGCACCGATTGAAGCGGCCCGGATTGAGCCGCTGGTGGCTTTGTTCAATATCATCGGGCTGGTGGCGAACGGGCCGCATCCCAATGCCGGCAAGCTGTTGCTGGAATTCATCCTGTCCGACGAAGGCCAGGCGGTCATGGCACGGCAGGATTACCTGCCGGCCGACCCCACGGTCCCGGCGGCGATTCCGGCGTTGAAGCCGGATGCAGGCCATTTCGCTGTCACCATCCTGTCCCCGGAAGCCGCGCGGGCCGGTCTGGCGCGATGGATCGCCATATATCACGAGGTTTTCCGATGAGACTTTATATCGCGGCCCTGCTGCTGCTGACCGCCACCGCCGCGCGGGCCGCTGATTTTGACCCGGCTTTGGTCGAAGCCGCGCGCAAGGAGGGCACCGCCGTCTGGTACACCGGATTGATCGTCAACCAGATCACGCGCCCGATGGCGGAAGCCTTCGAGGCCCGGTTTCCCGGCATCAAGGTGCAGTATTCCCGCGCCTCCAACACCGATACCACGGTCAAGCTGCTGAACGAATCCCGCGCCCGGCGGGTGCAGGCCGACGTGGTGGACGTGACCAGCGGTATCCATTCGCTGACGGATGCGAAACTGCTGGCGGAGTACCGGCCGAAAGCCGCGGCGCATTACCCGGACGTGTTGAAGGACAAAGCCGGGTTCTGGACCGCCAGCAACCTGTATTTTCTAACGGTGGCCTACAACACCAACCTGATCAAAGCCGAGGATGCGCCGAAGACTTTCGCCGATTTGCTGAACCCGCGCTGGAAGGGGCATATGGCCTGGACGACGGAACTGGCGATCCAGGGCGCGCCCGGCTTCATCCGCAACGTGCTCTCGGTCATGGGCGAGGAGAAAGGCCGCGCTTTTCTGAAGCAATTCGCGGCGCAGGAGCCGGTATCGGTCGCGGCCTCCCCCCGCGCCGTCCTCGATCAGGTCATCAGCGGCGAGCACATGATCGGCATCATGATGTACAACCACCACGCCGCGATCAGTGCCCGGCAAGGGGCGCCGGTGAAGGCGGTCAATCTGGAGCCGCTGCCGGCGATGTTCAGCATCATGGGCATCCTGAAAGACGCCCCGCACCCGAACGCGGCCCGGCTGCTGGAGGAATACATCCTGTCGGATGAGGGCCAGAAAGTGATGGCCGCGAATGATTACCTGCCGGCCGACCCGGATGTGCCGGCGCGGATTCCGGAGTTGAAGCCCGATGCCGGGCATTTCACCGTCAATTTCATTTCCCCCGACGCCACCCGCGAAGGCCTCATCGGCTGGATCGCGCTGTATCATGAGGTGTTCCGATGAAACGCTTACTCACTGTTCTGCTGCTGTGGTCGGGCGTTGCCGGCGCGGCGGAGGCCGATCCGGCGCTGGTGGAGGCGGCGCGGAAAGAGGGGACGGTGGTTTGGTACAGCACGTTGATCGTGAACCAGATCGTCCGCCCCATGAGCGAGGCGTTTGAGCGCAAATACCCCGGCATCAAGGTGCAGTATTCGCGCGCCACATCCTCCGACGTGGCGCTGAAAATCCGCAATGAAGCCCGCGCCCGGCGGGTGCAGGCGGATCTGTTCGATGGGTCGAATACCGTGTTCCTGCTGGAGGATGCCAGTCTGGTGGCGGATTACCGCCCGAAGGAAGCCGCTGCCTGGCCGGAGGTGCTGCGCGACAAGAACGGCCACTGGACGGCGCTGAACCTGTTCTATTGGACCGCGGCGGTGAACACCAACGTGGTCAAGCCCGAGGATGTCCCCAAGACTTATGAAGACCTGCTGAACCCCCGCTGGAAGGGCCAGATTGCCTGGACCTATGACCTGACGCCCGGTGGGCCGCCGGGGTTCATTTACAATGTCCTGACGACGATGGGGCAGGAGAAGGGGATGGCCTATCTCCGCGCTTTCTCGAAGCAGGAGCCGGTGGTGATTCCCGCGGCGCAGCGCGTGGTGCTGGATAAGGTCGTGTCCGGGGAATACCCGCTGGCGGTGATGATCCTGAACTACCATGCGACCATCAGCATCGGTCAGGGCGCGCCGGTGAAATGGCTGAAGATGGAGCCGCTGCTGCAATCCATGAGCCTGGTCAGCATCGTCAAGGACGCCCCGCACCCCGCCGCGGCACGGCTGTTCACGGAGTTCATGCTGTCCGATGAGGGGCAAAAGGTGATGGCGGACAACGATTACCTACCGGCCAGCCCGCGCATTCAGGCCAAGGTGGCGGAGAACAAGCCGGAAGCGGGCGGGTTCAAGGTCAATGTGGTGACCCCCGACATGGCACGCGACGATTTGCCGAAATGGGTGGCGTTGTATCATGAGTTGTTTCGGTAAGGCGGACGATATATCTCCGCGTGATTGCATCGGGCACATGTTCGATAAACGCCGTCTTCCCCGGGACAAGCCCGGGGATGACGGGATTTAAAGCCATCACCGAAACAGCTCATGATACAGCGCCACCCATTTCGGCAGGTCGTCGCGTGCCATGTCGGGGGTCACCACATTGACCTTGAACCCGCCGGCTTCCGGCTTGTTCTCCGCCACCTTGGCCTGAATGCGCGGGCTGGCCGGTAGGTAATCGTTGTCCGCCATCACCTTCTGGCCCTCGTCGGACAGCATGAACTCCGTGAACAGCCGTGCCGCGGCGAGGTGCGGCGCGTCCTTGACGATGCTGACCAGGCTCATGGATTGCAGCAGCGGCTCCATCTTCAGCCATTTCACCGGCGCGCCCTGACCGATGCTGATGGTCGCATGGTAGTTCAGGATCAT
>CAIUPC010000456.1 GCA_903900905.1 uncultured Acetobacteraceae bacterium | reverse complement strand
CTTGCCATCGACCTGCAGGGACAGCAGCGCGAAGCCCATCAGCAGAAACAGCAGGGCATTCAACAGCTCATCCATCATGTCCCAGAAGGCGATGACCTGCCGGCGTGAGGCCTCCGACATGGCTTCCTTGGCGCGCTTGTGGTTCATCGCCATGCCCGCGACCACGACGGCCAGCGGGCCCGAGGTATGCACCGCATGCGCCAGGCTGTAGGACAGGGTGGCGAGCGCCAGCGTGGTCGTCAGATCCAGCGCGACATCATCCACCAGGCGCAGCGCATGGTAGGCGATGAAGCCCAGGATCAGCCCGATCATGGCCCCGCCGCCAGCCTCCCGCAGCAAATCCAGCGCCGCGCTCGTCATCGTGGAAGGTTGCGCGGTGGCGATGTTGACGCTGAGGGTGAACAGCACCAGCGCCACGCCGTCGTTGAACAGGCTCTCCCCGATGACCATCGCCATCGGCGCGGCGGGCAGCCCGGCCTCCCGCAGCAGGCCGCCGACAGCGACCGGATCGGTCGGAGCCAGCAACGTCCCCAGCACCAGGCACCAGGTCAAAGGCACCGAACCCGCGAAGATCAGCCAGATGCCAGCCGCGTAGATCCCGGCCGCCAGCACCACCCCGACCGTCGCCAGGGCCAGCACGAGCCACTTCTGCGACCGCAATGCGGTCATATCGACATGCAAGGTACCCGCGAACAGCATGAAGCCCAGCGCACCATCCAGGAAGACGTGCGGCAGGTCCATGTCGTCGACCAGATCACGCCATGCCTGCCGCAGCTCCACGACATCGACCGCCCGGTCGATCAGGATAATAACCACCGACAACGCCAGCGACCCCGCCATCAGGCCGATGGTGCGTGGCAGCCGCAGCGTATGGTGATTGATGATCCCAAGGACCGACACCAGCGTCAGCAGGGCGGCGATGAGCTCGAACATGGTCATGCGGGCAGTCCTGTGACGCGGCGGGACGCGCCGGTAGCGGAGTGGCGGGATGCGGGCGGCGCTCTCGGCCCCGCCCGCCTCGCTGTTGCCTCAGGTGATCGGCGCGACCGCGGCCGTGTAATCGCCTTCCGACACCGGCTCGAACCAGGCAGTGCCTTCACCGGTGTCGGAGGTTTCCGACATCGCGAGGTGGGAGAACAGCTTGTCCGGCGCGGAACCGTGCCAATGGCGCACGTTCGGCGGAATGATCACGGTATCGCCGGCGCGGATTTCCTGCACCTGCTCGCCTTCGAACTGAATGCGGCCGGCGCCCGAGAGGCAATACAGCGTCTGGCCGACGGGATGCGTATGCCAGTTGGTGCGCCCGCCGGGGGTGAAGGACACGACGGTGGCGCGCATCCGCGACGGCGCCTTGCCGGCCACGACCTCATCGGCGAACACGGTGCCCACGAAATTGGTGGGTGGCTGAACGTTAGTCTTGCGGTTGGATGAACGAATGACAGACATGGGGCGTTTCCTTTGGTTGGGACCCAGCGGACTCTACGGTGCTGCCCGTCTTTGGCAAGACAGCCGATCGTGCGGCCATCGTTCAGGTCCGCCTGCTCACGCCGAGAGTAGCCATAACTGTCGGCATGAATATGGATTGGCTCGCGGGGATCGTAGATAGTAATTATTGCGTTAAAACTCGTCATCCCCGGGCTTGTCCCGGGGACCAATCGCGGCCCTGTTGGAAACCTTGGTCCCCGGGACAAGCCCGGGGATGACGGGTTTTAAGATCGGCGGTCTATTGGGGAGGATCGCAAATTTGCCATGTACGATCCCTACTCCGCCGCGAGCTTCTCCGCGTCCGCCGCCGCCTTCAACGCCGCGGCCTTGGCCTCGACCAGTTCCACGATGTGCTCGACCATCGACGCACCATCGATCGTGTGGTCGGTCTTCCCGGCGGAGTAGATCATATGCCGACCATTGCCGCCGCCGGTGACGCCGATATCGGTCATCAGCGCCTCACCCGGGCCGTTCACGACGCAGCCGATGATCGACAGGGTCAGCGGGGTTTCGATATGGGCGAGCCGGTCTTCCAGCGTGCGCACGGTCTCGATCACATTGTAACCCTGCCGCGCGCAGGACGGGCAGGAGATGACCTTGACCCCGCGATGGCGGATGCCCAGCGTCTTCAGCAGGTCCCAGCCGACACGGACCTCTTCCTCCGGCTCGTCGGACAGTGACACCCGCACCGTGTCGCCAATACCGGCCCAGAGCAAAGACCCGAGGCCGACGGCCGATTTGACCGTGCCCATACGGCGCCCGCCGGCTTCGGTGATGCCGATATGCAGCGGGTGGTCGCAAACCTCCGCCAGTTGCTGATAGGCCGCGACGGCGAGGAACACGTCCGACGCCTTCACGCTGATCTTGAAGTCATGGAAGTCGTGCTGCTGCAGGATATTGGCATGGTACAGCGCGCTTTCGACCAAAGCTTCGGGGTTGGGTTCGCCGTATTTCTCCAGCAGGTGCTTTTCCAAAGACCCCGCGTTGACGCCGATACGCATGGAGCAGCCATGATCGCGCGCGGCCTTGATGACCTCACGCACGCGGTCGTCGCTGCCGATATTGCCCGGGTTGATGCGCAGGCAGGCGGCGCCGCTCTCGGCGGCTTCGATCCCGCGGCGGTAGTGGAAGTGGATGTCGGCCACGATGGGCACGTTCACTTCCTTGACGATCTCTTTCAGCGCCAAAGCGCTGGGCTGATCCGGGCAGGACACGCGGACGATATCGACCCCGGCCAGTTCGGCGCGGCGGATCTGCGCGATCGTGCCCGGAATATCCGTCGTCAGCGTATTCGTCATCGTCTGCACGCTGATCGGCGCCCCGTCACCGACGGGGACCTTGCCGACATAGACCCGGCGCGACTTGCGGCGAAGAATTTCCTGGTAAGGGCGGTAGCTGCTCATTGCTGGCTCTCCTGGCCGGGGACCGAGGTCCGCCCGGCAATTATCGCTATTGGGAGGCGCGCATGGCGGGGGCTGCCGCCAGCTTGCCGTCCTTGATCAGATCGGGATCGAGCGGCAGATCGCGCCGCACCGCGCCAGCGGCGCCCAAGGGGGCGGTGACAGTGCCATCGACCAGAATTTCGGTGCCAGCGGCGTTGCCCAAGGTCAGCAACAGGCCCGGCCGCGCCGGCACCGGCCAGCTCTCACCCGGTTTCAGCACGCGATCGAGGATCACCTTGCCCGCTTTCTCCCGCACCTGGATCCAGGCATCCGCATTCGCCCGCAGGACGATCCGCGTGCCATCGGCCAGTGGCTGCGGCGTGGGCGGCAGCGTCACGACCGGCGGTTCCGCCGGCATTGGCGTGACCAAAGCGGCGGCGGCGGAGCTGGGTGACAGCATCGGCCCCGGAGTCATCGGTTCCACCGATACCCGGATCGGGGTCGCGGCGGGGCGAGGCTGCGGCGGCACGGCCGGCGGTAACGCCTGCTCAGCCAGCGGGGCCAACTGCGCCGGGATCGCGGCCGCGGTCTCCGCCGGAAGCCGCCCTTCGCCGGACAGCCGATACCAGCCGATATAGGCGCCGGCGGCCAACACCAGGCCCAACATGATCACCGCGCCCGTAGGCATGCCGCGTTCCGGCACCGGGGCGGGGAAGACCAGATCGGTCTTCTGCGTCACCTCGGCGGCCTCGGTCTTGAAGCGGCGCAGGATTTCGGTCGGTTCCAGCCCAAGCGCGGCCGCATAGCTGCGCAGAAAGCCAAGCGCATAGGCGTTACCAGGCAGGCGGCTAAGCTCGCCCTCTTCCAGCGCATCGAGATAAGCAGCACGAATGCGCAGCATCGCCGAAGCCTCAGCAACCGACATACCCAGCCGTTCCCGGGCCGCGCGCAGATCCGCGCCAGCCCGCGGTGCCACCATTGCCGGTTCCACGCGGGACATCATGCTCGAGCCATCCACCAGATTCGACCAGCGATCTTGCAGCACGGTCGTCCCGTCTTTCCTAAGCTGTTCGTGAAAAAGAGCGCCCGCCCCGGAGGGGCCCGGCGCGCGGCTTCTAGACCACGAGCATGCCAATTGCCAACTCTCTCTACACTGCCCTGGATCGGCCTCTCAGTCGAATCGTGATTTCTGAATTCTTCGCCACGCGGTGCGATGACTACAGCGCCAGCCCGTGCTCCCGCGCCCAGCTCGCAATGGGGTCGCGCAGACTGCCGACCCCGGCGCCGCCGCGCCGGATGGCGGTCAGCACCGGGCGGAAGGCATTGAGATCAACCTCCGCCAGCAGCGCTTTGACCGGCAGGATGCCGCTCGCCGGCATCGACAGCGATGTGATGCCCAATGCCGCCAGGGTCATCGCCTCGATCGGGCGGGACGCGGCTTCGCCGCACAGGGACACCGGCACGTTGGCCGCACGGGCGGCGGCGACGACCTGGTCAAGCAGATCGAGCATGGGCTGCGACAACAGGTCATACCGCTCATACAGTGACGGCGTCCCCCTGTCGGCCGCGAACAGGAACTGCATCAGATCGTTGGAGCCGACAGAGATGAAGTCGGCCTCCTTCAACAGCGCGGGCAACTGCCACATCAGCGCCGGGATCTCGAGCATAGTACCGATGCTCAAACGCTCCGGCGCCGGGCGGACGCGCTTCGCCTCCGCCACCAGCAGCGCTTTGGCGGCACGGAATTCCTGAACCGTGGCGACCATCGGAAACATCACCGACAATGGACGCCCGCCCGCCGCCAGCAGCAAGGCGCGCAGCTGGCGGCGCAGCAAAGCCGGGCGATCCAGGCCCACACGCAGCGAGCGCCAGCCCATGGCGGGGTTTTCCTCCTCCACCACGGTGCCTGGCAGCAGCTTGTCGGCACCCAGATCAAGGGTGCGGAACAGCACCGGACGGTCCTTCGCCTCATCCAAAGCGCGGGCGTAGATCGCGGCCTGCTCGGCCACATCGGCGATCGCGCCGCGGGCCAGCATCGCGATCTCGGTGCGGAATAAGCCAATACCATCGGCGCCGGTGCGGTCGAGCTGCGCGAGCTCCATGCTGAGGCCGACATTCAGCATCAGGCTGACCGCGGTGCCATCGGCGGTCGCGCCAGGCCGGCTGATCAGGGTCGCCCATTTGGCATAGCGTGCGCCCCGGGCTTCCAAAGCGCGGCTATAGGCCTGCCGCACATCCGCGTCCGGGCGCAGCACCAGCTGGCCCTCGTCGCCGTCCAATACCGCCTCATCACCCGGTTCGGCGGTGTCGAGCATGCCGCGCGTGGCACCCACAGCGGGGATATCCAAGGCGCGTGCCAGGATCGCGGCGTGGCCGGAGGGGCTGGCCTCCTCGATCGCCACCCCGGCGATCCCCGCGGCGTGCCAATCAAGCAACTCCGCCGGCCCCAGCCGCCGCGCCAGCAAAATCGCCCCCGCCGGGATCGGCCCGCGCGGCTCATCGCCCATCAACGTCGTCAACAGCCTGTTCGCCAGGTCCTCCATATCCGCGAGCCGTTCCCGCAGATAGGCGTCACTGATGCGCCGCATACGGTCGTGCATCTCCCCGGCGATGCGCTGCACCGCGGCCTCGGCGGTCAGGCCGCTGCGAATGACTTCGGCGACACGGCGCAGCCAACCGGCATCGGCGGCAACCAGCCGATACGCTTCCAGCACCTCGCGGGAGGCCGAGGCATCGGCGGAGCGTCCACCAGAAGGCACACCGGCGATCAGCGCATCAAGGCCGCGCTGCATCCGTTCGGCGGCTTCATGCAGCCGTTTGAGTTCGACCTGAGGGTCGTCGGCCAGCAGCTTGATGCCGGTGCGGCGAGTGCCATGCAGCACCACCGGGCCGATAGCGATACCCGACATCAGAACGGTCCCGGCGAAGACCCGCGGGACGGTGGCGCCCAGACCTTCGGTCCGTCCCTCCGCCGCGCCGCTGGCCGGCAACATCTCCGCCAGCAGCATCGCGACGGTTTCGAGGTCGTCGATCTCCTGTTCCGTGAAATGCCGGGGGGCGCGGTTCTGCACCACCAGCACGCCGAGAGTCCGGCCGGAGCGGCGAACCGGCACCGCCATCAGGGAGGCGAAGGGGTCTTCCCCGGTTTCCGGGCGATAGGCGAAGGAGGGATGGTTCTGCGCATCCGGCAGGTTCATCACCGCGGCCGTTGAGGCGCAGAGACCGACGATCCCCTCCCCTACCCGCAGGCGGGTGGTACCGACGGCTTTTGGGTTCAGCCCCTCGGTCGCGGCGAGTTCGAGAATGTCCCCCGGGCGCTGGACGTAGACCGAGCAGACCTCACTCACGAGTTCCGCGGCGACCAGTCGGACGAGTTCCGGCAGCGGCGCCGCGGCCCGGGCCCGGAGGTCCCGTAGACGGGAGAGGAGTCGCCGGGGGGCGAGCGTCATGGGCGGTTGGGGGAGGGGAGGGGGAGTGCTGAACCGAGACCCCGCACCGGAGGAAGACCCATCACCCAGCCGACCGCGCCATCAGCGCCGTTGTCGCCTGCTCAATCAGATCCGCGATCACCTGGGCGGTGGTCTTCTCACCCGTCACCATGCCCACCGACTGGCCGGCCATGACGGAGCCGTTTTCGACATCGCCCTCGATCACCGCGCGGCGCAGCGCGCCGGCCCAGAAATGCTCGATCGCCAGCTGGGCGGCTTCTTTGTCCAACGCGCCGGCATGGAACTGCGCCGCCGTCTCGGCCTGATGCCGCAGGAAGCGTTTGGTCCCCTCGTTCACCAGCCCGCGCACGGGGATGACCGGGAACTGCTCGTCCAACTGCACCGAGGGAATGGCATCGCGGGCATTGGCGCGCACGAAGGCCTTCTTGAAGTTGGCATGCGCGATCGACTCGGTGGTCGCGTCGAACAG
>CAIUPC010000455.1 GCA_903900905.1 uncultured Acetobacteraceae bacterium | reverse complement strand
GGCTGGGTCGGACAAAGTCAACGCGTGCTTTGCGAATTTATACCGGCCCGTGTTGACATTGACTCACCAGCAGCGCCCCAACGCCGTCATGCCGACGCAGGTCGGCCTCCACGACTGTGCAGCCTTAGACAGGAGAAAGGCGTGGGTGCCGACCTGCGTCGGCATGACGGGTAACGGTGGCCGGTACGTAATTCATTTTACAGGTTGGTATTACTCCGCCGCCAGCCGCGGCGGGTCCACCATTTCGGTGGCACGGGCCAGATCGACCGACAACAGCCGCGATACCCCGCGCTCCTGCATTGTCACGCCGTACAGCCGATCCATGCGGGCCATCGTGAGGGGGTGATGGGTGACGACGAGGAAGCGGGTGCCGGTTTCCTTCACCATGTCTTCCAGCAACAGGCAGAACCGCCCGACATTGGCGTCATCGAGCGGCGCATCGACCTCATCCAGCACGCAGACCGGGGCGGGATTGCAGCGGAAGACGGCGAAGATCAGCGACAAGGCGGTCAGCGCCTGCTCTCCGCCGGACAGCAACGACAGGGAGGTCAGTTTCTTACCTGGCGGCTGGGCGTAGATCTCGAGCCCGGCCTCCAGCGGGTCATCCGATCCCACCATCGCCAGATGCGCCCGGCCACCGCCGAACATGCGGGTAAACAATTGCTGGAAATTGCGATCAACCTCCTGGAACACCGCCTGCAGCTTTTCCCGCCCTTCCCGGTTCAGGTGACCGATGGAGCCGCGCAGCTTGGCGATGGCGGTCTGGATTTCGGAGCGCTCGGTTTCGAGAATGCTGATCTGCTTTTCGATCGCCTCGGATTCGACTTCGGCGAGCAGATTGACGGGGCCGACTTCGTCGCGCTCGCGCTGGAGCTTTTCCAGCCGCTTGCGGACCCGGTACTCGCTTTCGGCGCTCAGATCCGCCGGCGGTTCCGGCAGTTGGGCGTTCACGCCCAGGCGTTCGAGGATGCGTTCAGCGACCGTGCCCCAGGCGTGGCTGGCCTGTTCGACGGCGCTTTCGGCACGGACATAGTCCTCCCGCCGCGCCGCTAATGCGGCCTCCCCGGCGCGGGCGAGGCGATCCGCCTCGGACGATTGCGCGAGGGCGGCGTTCAGGGCGGCGGCGGCGCGGCGGTGATAGGCCTCCGCCTCGGTCAGCGCTTCCAGGGCTTCGGCGCGCTGCGCGGCGATGCGGGCTGGCGCGGAGTCCAGGAGCGCATGTTCGGCTTCGGCTTCGGCGCGGCGGGCCGATAAATCAGCGACCCGGCCGGCGGAATCACGCGAGCGCTCGGACCAGCCGGTGCGTTCGGCACTGATAACACGGCGGCGCTGCGTGCGGGCGGTGTGCTCACGGATCAGTGTGTCCCGGGCAGCGCGCGTGGTCGCGTCCCGGGTCCGGGCGGTGCCGAGCGCTCCGCGCGCCTGATCGACCGCGGCCCGCAGCGCGGCGATATCGGGCAGTGCCGCCTGCGCGGCCCGCGCCTGGGTCAGCGCGGCCTGGGCTTCGTCATGCTCCGGCTGGATGCGCGACAATTGTTCGGCGGCGGCGCTCAGGCGGGACGACGCGGTTGCGGCCTGATTTCGCAGGGAGGCCAAGGCGGAGCGGGCACGCTCATGCCGTTGCTCGGAGTCGCGGCGCTGCGCGCGCGCCTGCTGTTCGCTGGTATCGGCTGCGCGCGCTGTGGTCTCGGCGCTGACCCGCGCCTCCCGCGCGATCTGTGCTTTCTGTTCCGCCGCCTTGAGTTGCGTGCGCAGTTCCGCCAGCCGGTTGCGCTGACGCAGCCGCACCGCCGCCGCCGTCGGCGTGCCGGCGCGGATCGTGTATCCGTCCCAGCGCCAGATCGCCCCGGCGCGGGAGACCAGGACCTGACCCGGGGTCAGAGCCGATTGGGCGCCGGCCCCGGTCTGATCATCTTCAACGAGACCGATTTGCGACAAAGCACGGCTCAGAACCGGCGGCCCTTGCACCAAAGTGCTGAATGCGGCCGCACCCGCCGGTAGCGGGGGCGCGGGATCAAATTCCGGCAGTTCCCGCCAATGCCGCGCCGCACCGGGATTGAGGGCCGAGGTCAGTTCTTCCCCCAAAACCGCCCCGAGCGCGGCTTCCAGACCGGCGGGGACGGTCAGCGAATCGACCATCGGCGGCCAGCGTTCGCCGTCTTTGACCGCGAGAACTTCCGCCAAAGCCTGGGATTCAGCGGCCAGCCGCGATCGGGCGGATTCGGCCGCCACCATCGCTTCCCGCGTGGTCAGCAGCACGGAACTTGCCGCGAGCCGCGCCTGTTCCGCGTGATCCATCGCTGTGCGGGCATGAGCAATGGCGGCTTCGGCGGCCGTTGCCTCGGCTTCGGCGCCGGCAAGCAAGGCCGGGTCAATCTGCTGCGCGCTCAGCCGCGTGTGTTCTTCGCGGGTGCGTTGCACCTGTTCCGCCGCGCGACGGGCGCGTTGTTCGGCCTGCTGCAGCAACTGGGCCGCGGCGGTCGCGGTCGCATTCGCGGCGGCCGCGGCTTCCGTTGCCCGGTTGGCCGCGGAGTCCAGCGCCCGCATGTGCTCGGACGCGGTCAGAACCTCGGCTTCAGCCGCAATCAGGCGTTCCTCGTAGCCGGAAGCGGCCGCCTCCAGCGTGGCATCTTCCGCGGCCAGGCGCTGTTCCGCGGCAGCGGCATCGCGCTGGAATTGTTCGGCATGCGCGAGGTCCTGCCGCAACTGGCCCAGACGCCGGGTCGAATCGTTCAGGGCCGCGCGCGCGCGCTGTTCTTCAGCGGCGAGCTGTTCCTGTGCGACGCGATGGCGTTCCAGGCTTGTCCTTGTGTCGGACTCCGCGACCCGCAGGGGGGCCAGGGCCTCCGCCGCCGTGGTTGCGCGTTCGGCTGCTTCCGTGACCGCGAGCGAGGCCTGTTCGACCGCCGCCTGCGCCAGTGCCTGGGCGGTGGCGGCGGTTTTCCGCGCCGCTTCGGTGCGGGCGCGCTGGATCGACAGCAATTCGGCGTCGGTTTCGCGAATCAGGCCGGAGATATTGCGGAACCGGGTCGCCTGGCGCGCCTGGCGCTTGAGGGTGTTTAATTGTTGGTCGAGCTGCGCCCTGGTGTCCTCGGCCCGGGCGAGATTGGCCTCGGCGGCGCGGAGCTTGATCTCCGCCTCGCGGCGCCTGGCATGCAGACCGGTGATCCCGGCGGCCTCTTCCAGCACCACCCGGCGATCTTCCGGCCGGGCACTGACCAGCGTGCCGACCCGGCCCTGGCTGACCATGGCTGAGGCCCGGGCGCCGGAGGCAAGGTCGGCGAACAATGTCTGCACGTCACGCGCACGCGCGTCCTTGCCGTTGACACGGTAGGAGGAGCCGCCGCCGCGTTCGAGCCGGCGGCTGATCGACAGCGCCGGCTCATCGCCGAAGGGCGGCGGCGCGGTGCCCAGGGTTTCTTCCAGCAGCAGCGTCACTTCGGCGGAATCGCGCGATTTCCGCGCGGTCGTGCCGGCGAAGATGACGTCGTCCATCTCGCTGCCGCGCAGATTGCGGGCGCTGGATTCGCCCATCGCCCAGCGCAGCGCCTCGACCACATTGGACTTGCCGCAGCCGTTCGGCCCGACGATCCCGGTGAGACCGGTCAGGATTTCGACGCTCGTCGGCTCCGCGAAGCTTTTGAAGCCGGCGATGCTGAGGCGGCGAAAACTGACCGGCAATGCGCGCCCCCTTCAGCTTTCCGGGATCAGCTTGCGGAAGGTGTCAAACGCCATGTCACCGGTGTGTTTGGCGCCGTTGATGATGAAGGTCGGGGTGGAATCAACGCCCCAACGATCCTGCACCTTCTTCTGCTCGCCGACGATCCACTTCTTCAGATCTTCGTCCGCCGCGGCCTTGTCGAACGTCGTCCGGCTCATGCCGGCCAAAGCCGCCATCTTCCACAATTCTTCGGTCGGATTGATGCCGCGGGCGAAGGCCCAGCGGTCCTGGGTCGCGAGCAGGGCTTCGGCGAAGGCGGGAAACCGTTCTGCCGGCAGATTGCGGGCGACCATGAAGGCGATCAGGTCGAGCTGATTGAGGGGGAAGTCCTGGAAGACCCAACGGACCTTCCCGGTCTCGATCATCTCCTTCTTGATCTCCTGGTAGGGCCCCTTGGCGAAGGCCGCGCAATGCGAACAGGTCAGCGAGAAACACTCGATCACCGTGTTCTTCGCATCGGGCTTGCCGAACGCGCGTTCCGTGCGCGGCAGATCTTCCGCCCGCGCCAGGCGGGGCGACACCAAAGCGGCAGTGGCCACAACAGATAGTAGGGTACGGCGGGAAGCGAGCATGTAAACCTCTATATATGGTGTTTTAGCGTCTGGACCCCGTTGGAGTCGAGGGGGTTTTACCGGCCAGCACCGCCCGTCCCAGGGCGGCCAGCGCGGTGCGTAAGTCGCCTTCCGGGATATCGGCCACGGCCGCCTCCGCCGCGGCCACGACGGCGGGGGCAATGGTGACAGGCTTCGGCGCGGCGGGGAAATCCAGGGAAACCTGCTGAAACTTAAGCTGCGTGATCAGGCTGGAACCCAGATGGGCATTGATGCGGTTCATCAATTCGCCCGCCAGGTACTGCAATTCCATCGCGACCGGGCCGGCGCAGCCAATGGTCAGGACCCCGCGGGTCAGGCGCTTGGGCGTGGTGACCCGCGCCAGTTCCGGCCCGACGATCACCGGCCAATCCATCATCACCTGCGCCGCGGCCGGGGAGCGTTTGCGAAACGCCTCCCGCGTCAAACCCGGCACCATCGTGCCGAGCGCACGCGGGCCGTAGACGAACCGCGCTTCGCCTTCCATATCCCCTCGCGTGTCCTTGCTCACCATAGCCCCCGCCGAGTCGCTGCTGCGCTGGTACGATCGCCATCGCCGCCAAATGCCATGGCGTGCCCTGCCAGGCGAGACGACGGATCCATACCGCGTCTGGCTCAGCGAGATCATGCTACAACAAACCACCGTCACGGCGGTCATACCGTATTATGAACGCTTCGTCAGCCGGTTCCCGACGGTCGAGGCCCTGGCCGCGGCCCCGCTGGACGATGTTTTGTCCGCCTGGGCCGGGCTGGGTTACTATGCCCGCGCCCGCAACCTGCATGCATGTGCCCGTCAGGTCGCTGATATCGGCGGATTTCCCACGGATTTGGAGGCGTTGCGCGCCCTGCCGGGGATCGGGGTCTACACCGCCTCCGCGATCGGTTCGATCGCATTCGGCCTGCCTACAGTGCCCGTGGACGGCAATGTCGAACGGGTGACGGCCCGGCTCTTTGCCATTGAGGCGCCGCTGCCAGCCGCGAAACCGGCCATCCGGGCAGCCGCCGACAGGCTGGGCAGCGACCCTGACGCCCAGGCCCGGCCGAGCGATTTCACCCAGGCCCTGTTCGATCTCGGCGCGACCATCTGCACCCCCACCAACCCTGGCTGCGGCATCTGCCCCTGGATGGATGGCTGCGCCGGTCGGCGGAACGGAATCGCGGCCAGCCTGCCGCGCAAGGCGCCCAAAAAAGCCCGGCCTGTCCGCTATGGCGTGCATTTCTGGCTCATCGACCGGGATGGCCATGTGCTGCTGCGCCAGCGCCCACCGTCGGGCCTTTTGGGCGGGATGACAGAATTACCCGGAACCCCCTGGCGGGAGACGGTCTGGACCACCGGCGAGGCCATGGAATACGCCCCCGCCAGCGCCAACTGGCGGCCTGCCGGACAGGTCCGCCACGGCTTCACCCATTTTGAGCTCATCATTGATCTGTTCAGCGGGAGCACGGAGCGCCTGCCGGACGCAGCCATGATTGTCGCGTTGGACGCGCTCGGTGCCGCCGCCCTCCCCTCCGTCATGCGCAAATGCATTCGGGCGGCGCGCGCGAGCCAATAGTGCGGCGCATTGGTGCAATGCAATATATCGCTTGTATGCCTATGATCTCTGTGTCATAAGGATCCCAGCGGCGCTGCTTAGGCGCGCTGCTTTCTTGGACGTTTCCTCCCTAAACTTGGCGGTGCCCACGGGCACCGCCCTTTTTTTGTCCAAAAACCCGAGAAGCCCATTTTCCCCGCTGCCCTGGATCGGGCAGAAAATTTGCTGCGACGCACAATCTCGCTTGCATGCATACGATCTCTGTGTCATAAGGATCCCAGCGGCGCTGCTTAGGCGCGCTGCTTTCTTGGACGTTTCCTCCCTAAACTTGGCTGTGCCCACGGGCACCGCCCTTTTTTTGTCCAAATACCCGAGAAGCCCAGT
>CAIUPC010000454.1 GCA_903900905.1 uncultured Acetobacteraceae bacterium | reverse complement strand
TACGGTGATACTCAGTCGTCGCTTGAGGATTACGGACAAGCGAAATGGAAATCTCGCAATATTGAAGCGATTGCGGTGAAGGCTGAATTCCCAATGACCAACAAGATCATTGGGGAGCGCAAGACCGATTGCACGGTGTTCGTGTGGATCAATGACGAGGAGTTCAGTTTTTGGCGCCAAACGGTAAGCTATAGTTGCGATGCTTATCAAGTCTCCTTCAGACAGTGGGCATTGGCTAATAGCTTTACATCTCAGTGGAAGTTAACTCCAAAATGAGAACCAAATCCGTATTTGGTTTTCTATCAGGTGAGTGGCGACGAAGTTATCATCCATTCGATTCGCCACGCCGCCCAGCGGCCCATCGAATTTTCCGATTTAGAATGAGGATGGGGGAGCGAATGGACAATCGCCGAAGCCAGCGTTAACCAGAAAATTCCTGGAGAAAGCCGCCTGTTACCCCGAAGGGCGAGTGCGAAGAACGCACCTCCATGCCGCCCGACTCAAGGATTTCGCCCAGACCTGCTACGCCTGATTGACCGAACCAGCAGGTTACTTCCGCCATCGCACTGTCGATGGTCAACCTTGGCGGGGAACTGCCATATGTCCGACCCAGGCCAATCGCCGTCCCTGGCGCGGATGAGGCCACATTCCGCCCCGCTACCGGAGACCCCAAGATGTTCCAACCGATCCCTTTGACCCGCCGCACTCTGCTTGCCGGCGCGGCGGCCCTTGCCGCCAGCCCCGCGCGGGCTGAACTCGCGGACCTGGAAGCGGCCGCGCTGAAAGAGGGCGGGCTCACCTGGTACACCGCCCAAACCGATGGCGAAACCGCGGAACAAATCGGCCGGGCCTTCAGCGCCCGCTATCCCGGGTTGAAGGTGACGGTGGTGCGCACCACCGCCCAGGTGGCCTATGAGCGGCTCGGTCAGGAATTCAAGAACAAGACCCTGGCCTGCGATGTGTTCAGCTCCACCGATCCGGGGCACGATGAGGCCCTGAAGCAGAAGGGCCTGCTCGCCCGCTACGTGCCGCAAAACGATGCGTTGCTGACGGAGACCTTCCGCACCTTCGACAAAGATGGCTACTACCACACCACCACCGCGGGCCTGGTGCTGATCGCCTATAACACCAACAAGGTGAAGGCCGAGGACGCACCGCGCAACTGGCCGGATTTGCTGGCACCGCGCTGGAACCGCCAGGTCGCGGTTGGCCATCCCGCCTTTAGCGGCTTCGTCGGCACCTGGGTGCTGGCGATGCGGAAACTCTATGGCTGGAAGTATTTCGAAGCGCTGGAAAAAAGCCGGCCGCAGATTGGCCGATCGATCATCGACACCACGACGACACTCACGGCGGGGGAGCGGATGGTGGCCGCGAGTTCAGCGACCTCCACCCTGCATGCGGCGGATCAGGGCAATCCTCTGGCGGCGCTCTATCCCGCGGACGGGGCGCTGCTGATCGCCGCCGCCTCCGCCATTCCCGCCGCCGCACCGCATCCGAACGCGGCCCGCCTGTTCATCGAATTCCTGCAGACGGAGCAGGTGGCGCAGATCGCGGTGCAGCGGCGGGCGGAATCGCTCCGCCCCGAGGTCGTGCCACTGGCGGGCGCGAAGCCCTTCACCGAGATCAAGACCTTCCAGCTGACGGTGGCGGAGACGCTGAAGGGCATCCCTGAGGTGATCGAGCAATGGCGGGATACGTTTGGCAGTTGAAGTCCGGTGGCGCTGAAGCCGTGATCGGGGCATGATGCTGCATCATGGATGACGCTTATCACCTTCCCCCAACGGCGGCCGAGGCCGCCATCGCCGCAACTGTCGCCGAAGCCGCGGCGGCGCGTGAGCCGCTGCTGCTGCGCGGCCATGGCACCAAATCGGGCATGCTGCGCCCGGTGCGCGCAACGCGGGTGCTGTCCGCTGCCGGCCTGAGCGGCATAACGCTCTATTCGCCGAGTGAGCTGATCATTTCTGCTTTGGCCGGCACGCCGCTGCCGGACGTCGTGGCGGCTCTGGCCGCGTCGGGCCAGCATCTGATCGCCGAACCGCCGGATTTCTCGGCCTGGCTGGGTGCAACCGGGACACCGCAGACCATTGGCGGCGTCACCGCCACCAACCTGTCCGGCCCGCGCCGGGTCGCCTGGGGCGCGATGCGGGACCATGTCATGGGGATACGCGCCGTGACCGGACGCGCCGAGGTGATCCATTCCGGCGGCCGTGTGTTGAAGAATGTGACGGGCCTGGACCTCTGCAAGCTGTTCACCGGCAGCCATGGCACGCTGGGTCTGATGACCGAGGTGACGCTGAAAGTCCTGCCGATGGCGGAGACGACCGCGTCCTTGCTGCTGCCCATCGCTGACGCGGTGGCGGGTGTCGCGGCATTGTCGGCGGCTTTGGGCTCGCCTTATGGGGTTTCGGGCGCCGCGTGGTTGCCGGCCCCGGCGGCGGCGCGGCTGGGTTTCACCGGGGCGATGGCCTTGGTGCGGTTGGAGGATTTTGCCGCCTCGGTGCGCTATCGCGGCGAAAAACTGCTCAATGAGCTGGCGGTTGCCGGCGGCGTGATTCTGGACGACCCCACATCGCGGGCAGCCTGGGCCGGGGTGGGCGATGCCATGCCGCTGGCGGCCGCCGCGGATGACGCGGTCTGGCGGGTCTCGGTGCGTCCTTCAGCCGGGCCAGGTGTCCTGGCGGCTTCGGGGTGCGACGGTTTCCTGGATTGGGGCGGCGGCCTGGTGTGGCTCACGGGGTCGGCGACCGAGGCCACGCATCACCGGATCGAGGCAGCAGCCAAAGCAGCAGGCGGCACCTGGACCCTGATGCGGGCACCGGACGTTTTGCGTGAAGCGGTGGATGTGATCCCGCCGGAGCCCGCGCCCCTGGCCGCGATCACGAAGCGGGTGAAGGCGGCGCTGGATCCGCACGGGATCCTCAATCCCGGCCGCCTCTATGCGGGGCTGTAGGGCGATGCCGTACATCCCGACCTGGGTCGATAATGCGATATTGGTCGTTTTGTTTTATATTTTAGGCTACCAATACAAGGTCATGGATCCGGCGCGGCGGTTGCTGAACCCCTGGTTCATGATGCTGGCGTCGTGCCTCGGCCTGATGGCGGTCGCGGCGCTGATGAATGAGCGGGAGTCCTGGGTGTCCCTCGCGCTATTTGTGACCACGTTGGCATGCGCCTTCGTGACCTGGCGGCTCCAGCGGATGATGCCCCCCAAACCGGTGTTGGATTAATGCAGACGCTGTTCACCGCGGAGCAACTCCGCGATCCCGATATCGCCGCCGCGAACCACGAGCTGCGGACCTGCGTGCATTGCGGGTTCTGCACCGCGACCTGCCCGACGTTCCAGTTGCTGGGGGACGAGCTCGATAGCCCGCGCGGGCGCATCTATCTGATCAAGGACATGCTGGAGCAAGGCAAGCCGGCGACGGAAGCCGTGGTCCGCCATGTCGATCGCTGCCTGTCGTGCCTGTCGTGCATGACGACCTGCCCCTCGGGCGTGAACTACATGCATCTGGTCGATCACGCCCGCGCCTATATCGAAAACACCTATCAGCGCCCCTTCGCCGAACGCCTGCTGCGGCGTGTGCTGGGCGCGACCATCCCGCGTCCCTGGCTGTTCCGGCTGGCGCTGATGGGCGCCGGTGTTGCCCGGCCGATGAAGGGCCTTATTCCCGGTCAATCGATGCTGGCCAAGCGGATGCGGGCCATGCTCGACCTCGCCCCCGCCACGATTCCACCCGCGAGCGCGGTCGAAGCGCCGCGCGTGCATCCGGCGGACGGCGTGACGAAGGCGCGGGTCGCGCTGCTGGCCGGCTGTGCCCAGCA
This sequence comes from uncultured Acetobacteraceae bacterium, assembly GCA_903900905.1. GTDB lineage: Bacteria > Pseudomonadota > Alphaproteobacteria > Acetobacterales > Acetobacteraceae > Rhodopila. Next base: position 788 of record CAIUPC010000454.1, on the reverse strand, counting down.
GGTGCTGTCGCCGGCGATCAACGAAGCCACGATCCGCCTTCTGACCCGTATCGGCGTCGAGGTCGTGATCGCGCGGGAGGCCGGGTGCTGCGGCTCGTTGAACCACCATATGGGCCAACATGACGCCGCCATGGCGCGCGCCCAGGCCAATATCGAGGCCTGGTCGGCCGAAAAGGACGCACGGGGCCTGGATGCGATCATCGTCAATGCCTCCGGCTGCGGCACCACGATCAAGGATTATGGCTTCATGTTCCGGGAGGCGGCGCCGCCCCTGCGGGACAAGGCCGCGACCGTGGCCGGGCTGACCCGCGACATCACCGAGTTTCTGACTGAATTCGGCTACGCGCCGACACGGCCGAAGCCGGACCTGACGGTGGCTTATCATTCCGCCTGCAGCCTGCAACACGGCCAGAAGGTGACCACCGCGCCGAAGACGCTGCTCAGCCGCGCCGGGTTCCGGGTGGTGGAGCCGGCGGAGGGGCATCTGTGCTGCGGCTCCGCCGGGACCTACAACATGCTGCAGCCGGAGATCGCCGGGCAATTACGGGACCGCAAGCTGGCCAATATCCGGCGCACAAAGCCGGACCTGATCGCGGCCGGCAATATCGGCTGCATGACACAGCTGGGGGGCCAGGGCCTGCCGATGGTGCATACGATTGAGCTGCTGGATTGGATGGCCGGCGGGCCGATCCCGGCGGCCTTGGCAGATCGGGGGTAGCGGTTCGATGCGCCGCCTCGCGCTGCTGTTGTGGTTGCTGCCTGGCCTCGCCTTCGGCCAGACCCCGGCT
>CAIUPC010000453.1 GCA_903900905.1 uncultured Acetobacteraceae bacterium | reverse complement strand
GTTTTCGGCGGGGATGGCGGGGTTTTCGGTCTGCGCGTCATAGCAACTGCACGGAAACGCGCGGTACCAGTGGCTAGAGCGCCCAGCCCATTACGCCGCCCGTTTCACCAATCCCTCCAGCTCCGCCAAACGCCGATCCACCCGCTCCGCCCGCTGGCTGCCGAGGTTGACGATCACCCGGTCCACGCCGAGGTCCGCGTATTCCAGCATATCGTCCAACGCCATGCCCATCGGCGGCGTGACGATAATTTGAAAATCCTTGTCGCGGGTGCGCCCGGCTTTGGCGAAGGCGGCGTCAAGCCGCTCCAGCATCGTCTTCATGCCGGCGACGTCGCGGTTGAAGCCATACCAGCCGGCGCCGAACTGCACCGCGCGGCGGAACGACGCATCCACGTAGCCGCCCAGAATGATCGGGATATGCGGCTTCTGGATGGGTTTCGGGTCCATGCGCAAAGCCTCGAACTTCACCCATTTGCCGTTGAAATCGACCACCGGCTCGGTCCAGAGGCGGCGCATCACCTCCATGAACTCATCGCAGCGGGCGCCGCGGTCTTCCCAGGTGTAGCCGCAGGCTTCGACCTCTTCCTTGTTCCAGCCGACGCCGATACCGAAATCGATGCGCCCGTCGCTGAGCCAGTCGAGCGTGCACATTTCCTTCGCCGTGTAGATCGGATTGCGCTGCGGCACCAAAGCGACGCCGGTGCCGAAGCGGATGGTGCTGGTGACGCTGGCCAGAAAGCCGAAGGTCGCGGTGACGTCGAGCATGCCGCCGCCATCGGGGACGGGGATGCGGCCGTCCTTGGAACTCGGGTAGCCGAAGGTGTTCTTGTCGAACAGGGCGACGTGCTCGCCCATCCAGATGGAATCGAGGCCGATGCCCTCCGCCCGGCGGCCGAAGTCGCGGACCATGGCCGGCGTCGCCAGCGGGGACATGAAGGTGGAGAAAACGCCGATTTTCATGCTGCTGCTCCCAGAATCATACGTGAGGCTTTTTCGCCGATCATGATGGACGGCGCGTTGGTGTTGCCCGACGTCAATGTCGGCATGATGGAGGCATCGGCGACCCGCAGCCCTTCCATCCCATGCACTCGCAGTTCGTCGTCCACCACCGCCATCGGATCGCGGCCCATCTTGCAGGTGCCGACGGGGTGGTAGGTGGTTTCGGCGTTGTTGCGCACCCAATCCAGCAGCTCATCGTCGGAGTCGATGTTGATCCCGGGCGCGATCTCGTCCGTGGCGACGTCGCGCATGGAGGGCGCGGTCATGATGCGGCGGGTGATGCGCATGGCCTCCAGCGTCACCTCCCGATCCAGCTGGGCGCTGAGGAAGTTGAACCGGATCGCCGGCGCCTTGTTCGGCGATTTGGAGGAGACGTGGATGGAGCCGGTGCTCTCCGACCGCAGGATGTTCATGATCGAGGTCACGCCGGACTGGCGGGCTAGCTGGAAATTCTCCCCCACCAGGAAGGGGATCCAGGAAATCGCCGCATCCGGCGCATCCAGCCCCGCCCGCGTCCGCACATAAGCGCGGATTGGCGCGGCCGGCAGGCCGAGCAGGCCTTTATTGGTGAAGGCGTATTTCAG
>CAIUPC010000452.1 GCA_903900905.1 uncultured Acetobacteraceae bacterium | reverse complement strand
CCCCCCAAGCGTCATCCCCGGGGACCACTCGCGGCATTTGCCGAAACCTTGGTCCCCGGGACAAGCCCGGGGATGACGGGGGAAGGGGTACGGGGAGAGGGACCGGGACGGCATTCAATTTATGCCTCTCCCTACGCCTCTCCCTACGCGTTCCCCTCTCCCTCTACGTCTCTATCCTCCGCTCCCTCCCGTCCTCCCTCTCCCTCCACCGCTCGCCATCCAACCATCCCCCCCTCGCGCCAGGCACCCACCCCATGACCGCCCCCCGGGAGGAAACCCCGTTCCGCCGCTTCGTCTCTGAATTCGCGGCCTCCAAGCTCGCGCTGTTCGGTCTGACGGTGTTCACTATCATTGCCCTGCTGGCGATCTTCGCCAATTGGATCGCGCCGCAGAACCCCTACGACCTCGCCCAACTCGACATCATGGATGGGCGCTTGCCGCCGGGGTCGAGGGCCGCGGCCGGGTTTACCTATCTGCTGGGGACCGACGATCAGGGCCGGGACATGTTCTCCGGCATGCTCTACGGGCTGCGCATCAGCCTCATGGTCGGGGTCGGCTCTGCCATGTTCGCCGCCGTGGTCGGCACCACGCTCGGTCTGCTCGCCGCCTTCTTCGGCCGGCGCACCGACACGATTATCATGCGGCTGGTGGACCTGCAGCTGTCCTTCCCCTCCATCCTGGTCGCGCTGATGATCCTGGCCGTGCTCGGCAAGGGCATCATGAACGTCGTGCTGGCGCTGGTGATGGTCGAATGGGCCGGCTACGCGCGCAATGTCCGCGCCATCGCCATGGTGGAACGCCGCAAGGAGTATATTGAGGCCGCCTCCTGCCTCGCGCTTCCCTGGCGGCGCATCATGTTCCGGCATCTGCTGCCCAACTGCCTGCCGCCGCTGATCGTCATCGCCACCCAGCAGGTGGCCCGCGCCATCGCGTTGGAGGCGACCTTGTCCTTCCTCGGCCTCGGCGTGCCGATCACGGAGCCATCGCTCGGCCTGCTGATCGCCAACGGATATCAGTACATGTTGTCCGGCAAATACTGGATCAGCTTCTACCCCGGCATCGCGCTGCTGGTGACGATCGTGTCCATCAACCTTGTCGGCGACCACCTCCGCGATGTGCTGAACCCGAGGCTCAAGCGATGAGCGCGACCCTGGAGGTGCGCAACCTGCGCACGCATTTCTTCACCCGCGCCGGCGTGGTCAAGGCGGTGGACGACGTCTCGTTCAGTGTCGGCCGCGGCGAGGTGCTGGGCCTGGTGGGCGAATCCGGTTCGGGCAAATCCGTCACCGGTTTCTCCATCATCGGCCTGATCGACCCGCCCGGACGGCTGGCCGGGGGGCAGATCCTGTATAAAGGCCAGGATCTGGCGACCCTCAGTGAGCGTGATATGCGCCATCTGCGCGGCAACCGCATCGCCATGATCTTCCAGGATCCGATGATGACGCTGAACCCGGTTCTGCGCATCGACACCCAGATGATCGAGACGGTGCAGGCGCATGCCCAGGTCTCCACGGCCGAGGCCCGCGCCCGGTCGCGCGATGCCCTCGGCATGGTCGGCATTCCCAGCCCGGAGGAACGGCTGAACGCCTATCCGCACCAGTTCTCCGGCGGCATGCGCCAGCGCGTCGCCAT
>CAIUPC010000451.1 GCA_903900905.1 uncultured Acetobacteraceae bacterium | reverse complement strand
GACAAGCCCGGGGATGACGGGTGGGGGGGCGGGTATGACGGGTGGGGGGGGCGGGGATGACGGGTGGGGGGTGGGCGGGGATGACGGACGGCAGGGGAGATGACGGCGGGGCCGTTAAGAGCAGCCAATTTTGCCCGTTCCCTTACCCGTAAAGCTCCGCCAACTGCGGATACAGCTTATAAACCTCGTCCTCGGCCCATTGCTCGCCCGCGGGTTCAGCCGGGAACGGGCCGCGCCCCGGCAATGTGCCAAGAACGGCTTGGACGCCGACCCTAATCGCAGAATCGAAGCCTTCGTAAAACCAGCTTTCCACACCGCCGGCGATATCGGCCAAAGCGGTGTCGGGGTCTTTCAGTGCCCCCAGCACCGCCGCCTCCCCGCGGGAGATCAGGCAGGCGCGGAAATCGTTGAACGTGTCGTCACCGCACCCGCCGTTCATCACATAGGCCGCGCCCCAGAGCGGCCATGTGTAGCAGCGTGCCATCGCGGCATCGAAGAACCGCAGCATATCCGCCGCATCGGCTTCCGGGAGGCGCTCAATCGCCTCCCGCACCAGGCGGCTTTTCAGCTCCATGTCGTTCAATGCCATGTCGTGGCATTGTTCGAGCAGGATCCAGCAGTCGGTATCGGTCATGGTCGGCTCCTGAATCCTGCCCGCAGGCGCGGTGAGTGTCAGTAAACGACGACGCTGCGGATGGATTCGCCGCGGCGCATCAGCTCGAATCCGTCGTTGATCTGCTCGAACGGCAGGACATGCGTGATCAGGTCGTCGATGTTGATCTTGCCATCCATGTACCAGTCGACGATGCGCGGCACGTCGGTGCGGCCGCGGGCGCCACCGAAGGCCGTGCCCATCCAGGTGCGCCCGGTCACCAGCTGGAACGGGCGGGTGGCGATTTCCTGCCCCGCACCGGCGACGCCGATAATGATCGACTTGCCCCAGCCACGATGCGAGCATTCCAGCGCCTGGCGCATCACCTTGGTATTGCCGATACATTCGAAACTGTAATCGGCCCCGCCCTTCGTCAGATCGACGATATAGGGGACCAGATCGCCCTCGACCTCACTCGGGTTGACAAAATGCGTCATACCAAAGCGTTCCGCCATTTCCCTACGGCGGGGATTGAGGTCCACGCCCACGATCATTTCAGCGCCCACCATGCGCAGGCCCTGGATGACGTTCAGCCCGATACCGCCGAGGCCGAAGACCACGCAGCGGGCGCCCGCCTCAACCTTGGCGGTGTTCATCACCGCGCCAAGGCCGGTGGTCACGCCGCAGCCGATATAACAGACCTTATCGAAAGGGGCGTCGGGACGGATTTTCGCGAGTGCGATCTCCGGCAGGACGGTGAAGTTGGAGAAGGTAGAGGTGCCCATGTAGTGGAACACCGGCTCGCCTTCGCAGGAAAAGCGGCTGGAGCCGTCGGGCATCACGCCCTTGCCCTGGGTGGCGCGGATGGCGACGCAGAGGTTGGTTTTGCGCGACAGGCAGTATTCGCACTGGCGGCATTCCGGCGTGTACAAGGGAATGACGTGATCGCCCTTTTTCAGCGACGTGACGTTCTTGCCGACATCGACGACGACACCGGCGCCCTCATGGCCGAGGATGGCCGGAAACAGGCCTTCAGGATCCGCGCCGGAGAGCGTGTATTCGTCGGTATGGCAGATGCCGGTGGCTTTGATTTCGACCAGCACCTCGCCCTCCCGCGGGCCGGCGAGGTCGATTGTTTCAAGGCTCAGGGGCTTGCCGGCCTGGCGGGCAACGGCGGCGCGGGTCTTCATCGGTCTCTCCTTGGATCGTGGCAAACGTCTGGCCGCGGAGGCCGGGCGGTTCGTCCAAATGTTAGCATGGCTCGTCAGGGGAGTGCCACAGCGCCCCCAGCCGGCACGGCTATCACATATGGCCTCCGGGCCGGCCGGCACGCGGGTAAAAACCGTCATCTTCGGGCTTGTCCCGAGGATCCCCGACGGCACTGGCATTGATTTGATTGCTAAAATTTCGATGGTCGTGCGGCTGGCGATCCTCGGGACAAGCCCGAGGATGACGGGAAGGGGCGTCAAGTGCCGTCCGCGAACCCCTATGCGCTCAGCCTATCCCCCCTGGACAATTGCCACCCCCCAACGCATAGCACCGCCGTAGTAGACCTAAGGACCTCCGCGACAAGCCCATGATGTATTTCAGCCGCCTGAAGACCCTCGCGATCCTCGGCGCCTGCCTGCTTGGCCTGCTCCTGTGCATCCCCAATCTGATGCCGGCGCCGGCAGGCTGGCTGCCATGGCGCACGGTCCATCTCGGTCTCGATCTGCAAGGCGGCAGCTATCTGTTGCTGGAGGTCGATATGAAGGCGGTCGTGAAAGAGCGCCTTGAAAGCCTCATGGACGGCGCCCGCCAGGCGCTGCGCCCGGCCGGCCTGTTCTATCAGACGCTGGAAGCGCAGACCGACAAGAACCGGGTGGTCCTGCGGCTGCGGGAGCCTGACAAGAACGCCGCCGCCATCGCGGTGCTGAAGTCGCTCGTATCCGCTGATAATTCGACCGGGGTGCCCGACATCCAGCTCCTGGCCCAGGATGATGGCACGATCACTCTGACCCTGTCGCCCGTTGCCCTGCACGCAAGGGCGTCCGGCGCCGTGCAGCAATCGATCGAAATCGTGCGCCGGCGTATCGACGAAACCGGCGTGGTCGATCCCCAAATCCTGCAACAGGGGGAGGGACGGATTGTCGTCCAGCTCCCCGGTATCGGCGATCCCAACCGAATCAAGCAGTTGATCGGCAAAACCGCGCATATGACCTTCCGCCTGGTCGATGAAAATGCCAATCCCTCCGCGGGCGGCCTGCCGCCGCCGGGCGTGGATTTTCTGCCCATGCAGGATCGTGGCGGGGAGAAGATCGCCGTCCGCAAACGCATCGACGTTGATGGCGCGGACCTGACCGACGCCCGCGCCGGCACCGACTCGCAGACCGGGGAATGGGTGGTCAACTTCACCTTCAACTCCGTCGGCGCGCGGCGTTTCGGCGATATCAGCAAAGCCAATATCAACCACCGGTTCGCCATCGTGCTCGATGACAAGGTCATCAGCGCCCCGGTCATCCGGAGCGCGATCACGGGCGGGCGCGGTCAGATCAGCGGCTCGTTCACCGCGACCACGGCGAACGATCTGTCGGTGCTGCTGCGGGCGGGCGCGCTGCCGGCGCCGCTGACGGTGATCGAGGAAAGAAGCATCGGGCCGGAACTCGGGGCCGACAGCATCCGCGCCGGCGCGATCTCGCTTGCCTGCGGCTTCCTGCTGGTCATCGCCTTCATGGGCTTCTTCTATGGCCTGTTCGGCTGGTTCGCGAATCTCGCGCTGCTGGTGAACCTGGTCCTCATGCTCGCCATCATGTCGCTGATGGAGGCGACCTTGTCGCTGCCGGGCATGGCCGGGATCCTGCTGACCCTGGGCATGGCGGTGGACGCCAATATCCTGATCAACGAGCGCATACGCGAAGAACAGAAGCTCGGCCGCCCGCCGCTGGCGGCGCTGGAGCATGGTTTCAGCCGCGCGTTCCACACGATCTTCGACAGCAACGCGACCGCGTTCCTGGCGCATGTGATGCTGTTCGCCTTTGGCTCGGGGCCGGTGAAGGGCTTCGCCGTGACCATTACGCTCGGCATCGCGACGTCGATGTTCACCGCCTGGATGCTGACGCGGCTGCTGGTTGCGCGCTGGTATGTCGCCAATAAGCCCAAGCTGCTGCCGGTCTGAGGCCCATTATGTTCATCAAACCCCGCCTCCGCCTTGCCCCGGACGATACCCGCATCAACTTCATGCGGGGCCGGATCATGGGCCTCGTCGTCTCCGCGGTGCTGTCCACGGCATCGATCGGGCTGTTCTTCTATCCGGGCCTGAAGCTGGGGATCGACTTCTCGGGCGGCATCATCATGCAGGTCCGCACGCCCGTACCGGCGGATTTCGCGCAAATCCGCGTCGCTTTGGCGGCAGAACATGTCGGTGAGCAGGGCGTGCAGCGCTTCGGCGAAGATACCGAAGTCCTGATCCGCCTGAGTGCGCAGCCCAATGAGCAAGCCACCCAGCAAGCCGTCGCCCGGGTGCGCGTCGCCTTGGACAAGGCTGTGCCCGGCTCGAAGATCATGCGCACCGATGCCGTCGGTGCCAGCGTCTCGGCGGAGCTGTTCCAGAACGGCCTGCTGGCCCTGGGGATCAGCCTGATCATGATCCTGGCCTATATCTGGTTCCGGTTCGAATGGCAGTTCGCTGTCGGCGCGGTGGTGACACTGGTCCTGGACATCACCAAGGCCATCGGGTTTCTCGCGCTGACCCGGATCGAATTCGATCTGGTGATGGTGGCCGCGATCCTGACGGTTCTGGGTTATTCAACGAACGATAAAGTGGTGGTCTACGACCGCGTCCGCGAAAATTTGCGTAAATACAAAAGCATGCCTCTGCGCGAGCTGATCGATCTGTCGATCAACGAGACCCTGAACCGTACGCTGGGCACGTCGATGACGGTGTTCCTGGCCAGTGTGCCGCTCGCGGTGTTCGGCGGCGAGTCGATCGCCGGGTTCGCGCAGGTAATGTTGTTCGGCATCGTGGTCGGGACCTCGTCGTCGATCTTCATCGCCGCCCCGATCCTGCTGTTCCTGGGCGAAAGCCGCCTGCGCCGGGATGCCGCCGCCCCGGTCGCGAAGGCGGTGACGGCCGACGACCCTTGATCGCCGCGTCCGGCCCGCGGCGGCGCGTGTTGCTGGCGGGTGGGATGGCGCTGCTCGGCGCCCGTGCGGCTCAGGCGGTTCGTGTCAGACCATCGATCCGCCACGTCACCCTCCTTGTCGGCGCCGCCGAGGGCACGGGGCTGGATGCCTCGGCCCGCATGTTCGCGCCGCTGCTGGCCCATATTCTTCTGGGGACCGAAGTCACGCTGCGCAATGTGCCGGGCGAAGGCGGGATGAACGCCATTCGCGCTGTGATGGAGGCGCAGCCGAATGGCCTGACCCTCGCCTGGCTGGTCAGCCCCTCGCTGTCAGCCCGTGTTATTGACCGTGGCGGCGATGACCCGGTTCTGCCCCGGCTGCGTCTGATTGGCGCGGTCGAGCGGGAGCCGGTGACCTTCGTGTCGCCGATCGCCGCACCGCTGGAGTCGGTTCAGGACCTGATTCAGCGGTCCAGCGCGGATCAGGATGCGGTGCCGCTGGGCACGCCTCCGCCCGGGAGCCCGCCGCATCTGGCCGCTTTGCGCTTGCAGGTGCTGGCTCAGACCCGGCTCAACATTATCACCTTCCCGTCCGCCGCCGCGGCGCGCCAGGCCGTGATCGCGGGGAACGTCGCCGCCGCGGCCCTGGCCATGTCGGATGTGATTGGCGCATTGCGGGACGAAAAACTCACGGGCATCGGCATTGCCGCGCGGCGGCGCAGCGACGTGCTGCCGGATGTGCCCGTGCTGGAAGAAGCCGGCGTGCCGCTGTCAGCCACGATCCGCCGCGGCATCGCCGCCCCCGCCGGCCTGACCGACGAGATGGCGGTGCGGTTCAGTGAGGCCTTGCGGACCATCGCGGAGGACCCGGATTTTAAGACAATGGGGCAAACCCATGGTTTTCTGCCAGCCTGGATGGACGGGCCGTCCTGGACCGCCCAGGTGGAACGCGAGCGCGCCGATCTGGCCAAATTATGGGCGATCGAACCCTGGTTACCGTCCAGCGGCGGCTGATCAGACCGGCACGTAAACCCGGCCGTCGAACAGCCGCCGGGCGGTGCGGAAGAAGGCGCCGCTATGCGCCACCCAATGCCCGCCGGCGTCCCGTGACACATCCGCATCCACCGTCAGGATGCCGCTCGGCATGCCGATCCGGATGGATTGGGCGGCGTCCGGGCGCAGGGCCTGGTTGGCGAGCGTGCCCTCGATCCGCGCCGCGACGGCGGTGCAGAGTGACGCCGTGAGCGGCAGCGCCCGATGCGGCTGGCCGTTGGACAGGAACCGGGCGGTCAGGTCGATCTGCACGGCCTGAATGACCTCCCCCGACAAAGTCGGCTGATCCATCGGCCCCGCCACGAACCCGATGATCGGCACACCGGCGATGGTGCGGGCCTCGGCGTCATCTTTGGCGATTCCCATGGCGACGGAGGCGGCGCGGCGGATGGATTGCAGCTTTGCCAGCAGCTCCAGATTGGCATCCAGCGCATCGGGCAACTCCCGCCCGGTCAGGCCGAGGTCACTGGCGCGCACGAACACGCAGGCATTGGCGGCATCGACCATCGACACCTCGATCCGGCCCAGACCCGGCACGTCCAACACATCCGTCACATGGCCCGTCGGCAGCAACTTGCCGGTGGTCGCGCCGCCTGGGGTGAGGAAATCCAGCTTCACCGGCGCCCCGAAACCGGCCACACCCGGAATCGCCATGGTGCCATCGGTCGCCGCGCGCCCGTCCACCAGCGGGAAGGTGGAGCGGATGATCTTCTTCGTGTTGGTGTTGAAGATCCGCACCACCGCGGTTTCGCCGTTCGGGCGGACGATGCCCTCATCGACCGCGAAGGGGCCGACGGCGGAGCTCATGTTGCCGCAATTGCCGCGGTAATCGACGGCGGCCTCTTTGATCTGCACCTGGGCGAAGGTGTAGTCGATATCGGCATCGTCCCGGGACGAGGGCGCCAGGACGCAGACTTTCGACAGCGACGAAATCCCGCCGCCCATGCCGTTCAGCTGGCGGCCGTTCGGGTCCGGGCTGCCCATGGCATTGAGGAAGATCGGGTCCCAGGCCGCACGCTCCGGCAGGTCCTTGGCATGGAACATGATGGCGCGGCTGGTGCCGCCACGCATGAACACGGCGGGAAGTGCGAGAAGCGGCATGGTTTTGGTTCCTGGTTTTCGTTCATCCCAGGGTGGGATCGGCGGGCGGTTGGGTCAAGCGGGGCGGGGGAGGGGGATCGCTGATTACATCGGGACTGCCCGGTACGCGCATAAAAGCCGTCATCCTCGGGCTTGCCCCGAGGATCGCCTGCCGCACGACCGATGACATTTTGCCACTACAATCACCGCCGGCGCTGGGGGGGGGCCTCGCGCTCACGGTGCAAGGGGTTTTCGTTCGCGGATTCATGGCCGGCGGCCGATATGGGCGACAGGGTGTTTCAGTTCCCCCACTGGACTGCCGAAACCCAGAGGATGCATCCCGGGTGGGTGAGGTGATTGGAACCAGGCCCCCCTTGGTTGCGTGGCTCGGTGGTGGAGCCTTGCGCGGTTTGCCGGTGGAACGGCGCCGGGAGGGAGACGCTCACGGTGCATGGGGTGTTTCCCGCGCGTTCGGACAATGCGGGTGGCACGCCGTCACCGGATCGGCTGACAGAGGATGACCCAACGGCCGGCAAAGCCTGGATGGGGGGTGTGGGGCGGGATGGACACGCAGCATGGCTCTCACGGCGTATGGGGTGTTTCCTGCGAAAGCCGATGATCGGGGCGCCACGTTGTATCGGCTGGGCCGCGGGGGGCTGGCCGCCGCGGGCCGAGGGTGCCGCGCCGTGAGACGGTGAAGCTGGAGCTTCTCACGGTGCATGGGCTTTACCGCGCGGTTTGTTGATACGAGTTGGGGGGAGGGGCCGGTCGGGCGAGGTTGGTGCATGGTGCGGTGGTAGCGGAACGGGAGTCCCGCGCCAAGCGGGAAGCGCCAGGGTGATCGCCTGTGACATCGAGAGTGGGTGGCACGCGCGTGGTGGTGCAGCGGGCGTGCCGATACCCCCGCTTCTCATGAGCCACTGGGGCCTTGGCCCTACCGGCGCGCGGAACGAGGGGCGGCCGCCGACGTTGATGGCCCGAGAATTGTGGTACCCCTCGTTGCGCGGGACGGTTCTTGCCGTGGCTTCCCTACCGGTTTCCCTGTGGTAGGCTCGATTCCGTGACGCCTTGCGACAGAAGGGTGCCGTGGCTTCCCTACCGGTTTCCCTGTG
>CAIUPC010000450.1 GCA_903900905.1 uncultured Acetobacteraceae bacterium | reverse complement strand
GCTTAGAGCATGATCGCCAGAGGTGGAACCACACGGCGGCGTGAATCATGCGACCAAACAAAGACTTCTAGAGCACAATTGGGTCAACTTGACCCAATTGTGCTCTAGGCACAGTCCGCGTCCATCAGCCAGTTTCGCGGGCGATCAGTATGACCCGCCTATAACCAGGGCGATGTTCCGCCGGGGCCGGCAGGCCGAGGTCCCGCCGGCCGATCATCGGCCAAAGACCGGTCGATGGCGCGCATGACGCGGCGTTTCATCAATTCGAAGGAGGACGACAGCTTGTCGCGCGGGCGGGGCAAATCCACCGTCATCGTCTCATGCACCCGGCCTGGCCGTGGCCGCATGATCACGATCCGGTCCGCCAGCGTCACCGCCTCATCCACATCATGCGTCACCATCAGGATCGTCGGTTTCAACTCGGCCCAGAGCCCCAGCACCAGCTGATGCAGGCTGGCGCGGGTGAAGGGGTCGAGGGCCGAGAACGGTTCATCCAGCAGTAACACGCCGGGATGGCCGATAAGGGCGCGGGCGATGGCGACGCGCTGGGACTGGCCGCCCGACAGATCGCGCGGCCAGCGCTTGCCGTAACCGGCCAGGCCGATCCGCTCCAGCAGCGCTTCGGCGCGGCGGCTGCGTTCGGCGGGGTCCAGCCGCTGGCCGCCGAATTCGATATTCGCCCCGACATGCAGCCAGGGCAGCAGCCGCGGCTCCTGAAACACCGCGCTGATCGCCTTATGCGTCCCCTCGATCGGCTCGCCGCCGACCAGGATCGCCCCGGAACTTGGGATATCCAGGCCAGCGACCAGCCGCAGCAGCGTGGTCTTGCCACAGCCGGAGCCGCCGAGGATCGCGACGATCTCCCCCTCGTTCGCATGCACGCGGATATCGCGCAGGGCTTCGGTGCCGTCAGCATAGGTCTTGTTGACGTGATTGATGGCGAGTTTGGTCATAGCCGCGCCCTCACGGTGTCCTGCCAGCGGAGCAGCGGCACGCTGATGGCGACCAGGACGCTGTCGCAGGCCTTGCCGAGCAGGGCGAAGACGATCATCGCCACAAGGATCGTGTCGGCGCGGCCCATCTGCTGGCCGTCGAGCAGCATGTAGCCAAGCCCCTCCGACGCGCCCATCAGCTCGGCCGCGACGACGAACATGAAACCGAGGCCCAAGCCGGTGCGCAAGGCGGCAAACCAGGCCGGTAATACGGCGGGGCCGGTGATGCGGAAGGCGATGCCGGTGGCGGACAGGCCGAAGACGCGCCCGACCTCGATCAGTTTGCGATCGACGTTCTGGATGGCGCTGAGCACCCCCAGATAGACCGGGAAGAAGACCCCCATGGCGATCAAGGCCAGCTTGGAGGTCTCGAAAATCCCGAGCCAGAGAATGAACAGCGGCACCCAGGCCAGCGACGGGATTGCCCGCAGCGCCTGGATGGAGGGATCGAGCAGCCGCATCGCCAGCCCGCTGGCACCGGTCAGCACGCCCATCAGCGTGCCCGCCGCGGCGCCGAACAGGAAGCCGAGACCGATCCGGGTCATGGTGGCGGCGACATGGGCGCCGAGCTCGCCGGACCGCGCCAGCGTGATGGCGGAGTCCAGCAGCCGCGACGGCGGCGGCATCAGGCGCCCGGTCATGACGCCGGTGCGCACGGTTACCTCCCACGCCACGCCCAGGAGGATCGGGATAATCAGCCCGGTCAACCAGGGACGTGCCGCGAGCGGTTTCATGCGCCGATGGCGTTGATGAACGAGGGGTCGATCATCCCATTGGTGATCGCCGCCATGTCCTTGGACGCATCCAGCACGCCGGCTTCCTGCAGGGCCTTGCCGGCCTCGGTGATGGTTAACGCCTGAGTGGCGCCGATTTTGCCGGTGGACAGATCGGTGCGCTCGATCTGGCGGGCGATGACGGCGTCGGACAGCTTGGTGGCGGTCATCATGGCGGTTTTCAGTTCCGCCGGATGCGCCAGCGCCCACTTACGCGCGGTTTCGTAGACCGTCAGGACGCGGCGCACCAAGGCGGGGTTTTCGGCGGCGAAGGCTTCGCGCACGTTCAGGATGCCCCAGGTATTGGCCTCGGGCTTGCGGAAGAACAGGCGGGCGCCGGATTCGACTTCCGATGCCGCCATCATCGGATCCAGCCCGGCCCAGGCCACGACATCGCCGCGTTCCATCGCGGTGCGGCCGTCGGCATGCTGCAGCAGGACCAGCTTGATGTCCTTCTCCGACAGGCCGGCCCCGGCGAGGGCGCGGACCAGGAAGATATGCGGGTCGGTGCCGCGCGTGACCGCGACGCGCTGGCCCTTCAAGTCGGCTACGGTCTTGATCGCACTGTCCTTCTGCGTGACCAGCGCCGTCCATTCCGGGCGGGAGAAGACGTAGATCGACTTCAGCGGGTTGCCATTGACCTTGGCGATCAGTGCCGCTGCCCCGGCGGTGGAGCCGAAATCGATCGAGCCGGCGTTGAGGAATTCCAGCGCCTTGTTGGACCCGGCCGACATGACCCAGCGGATCTTGATATTGTCCTTGGCGAATTCCTTCTCCAGCAGTTCCTGGTCCTTGAGGATCAGGCTGACGGGGTTGTAGGTCGCCCAGTCGATGCGGATTTCCTCCGGCTGCGCGGCGCGGGCGGTGCGGGCGGCGAGCAGGCCGATGGCGGCGCCGCCAAGGGCGCGGCGGGTGATGGTACGGGTCATGATATGGCTCCTGAGTCCGGATAGGACGATCGTGGCGCGCAAAAAGATGAAATTCGCGTGAATGGCAAGTGGGGAGGTTCCCGGGGGAAATATCTCCTCCCGGAGCCGGTGAAGGCGGCGGTTTCGCGCGACCCTTGGCGGTTGTGGGAGATAATTTCGCGGCTGGTTTATTTGATCTGCACCAGCTCGATCATGATCCCCTCCGGGCCGCGGATGAAGGCCAGCCGGGTGCTGGCATCGCGGGTGAGCGGGCCGATGGCGACGTCGGCGCCTTTGGCGCGGAGTTCATCGCAGGCGGCGTCGACGTCATCGACGGTGAATCCGAAATGCTCAACCCCATAATAGGGGAAGGCCGGCGCTTCGGCCATGGGATCGTGCGGGTGCTTGGGCGCGATCAGAATGCGCTGGCCGCCGACGTTCATCGTGACGCGCATTTGGCCGGGATAGAGGGTGCCGGGCGGATAGACTCCGCGGGTGACTGCGGCGCCGAACATGGTTTCGAACCAGGTGCCGAGCGAGTCCGGATCGTGGCTGCGCAGGTGGACATGGTCGAAATGGTAGGCGCGCATGATTTTTTCCTCCGGTTGTTAACCAATTCTAAACCAATGGGGGCGTATGGAAAGGCACGCGGTGGCGTTCATGGCGAGGTCTGACATGCGGGCGCTTGGTCTTTTCCTGGTTTTACTGGCTTGTGGTTGCGCCCCTGGGCGCGACTTGCCTCCGTTACCGGTGGCTTCGACGGCGGAATACCACCTTGGGCCGGGCGATGCCGTGCGGCTGATCGTGTTCGGGGAGGACGCGATGACCGGGGAGTTCCGGGTCAACGACAGCGGTTCGGTTGCCTTGCCGTTACTGGGTTCGGTGCGCGCGGCGGGGCTGACGACGCGGGGGCTGGAGGCGGCGGTGGCGGCGGCTTTGACCCGGGCGCGCCTGTTGCGCGATCCCTCCGTCACCGCGGAAATCACGGTCTACCGCCCGATTTTCGTTTTGGGGGAGGTGAACAAGCCGGGGCAGTATTCGTATCAGCCGGGCATGACGGTGGTGACGGCGGCGGCGGTGGCGGGTGGTTTCACGTATCGGGCGGTGGAGGCCTATGCCTCGGTGGTGCGCGCGGTGGACGGGAAGGTGTTGGAGGGGAAGGCGGCGCGGCAGGCGTTCGTGCAGCCTGGGGACGTGATCACGTTTTTCGAGCGGCGGTTCTAGGATCGGAACCGTACCGACTTCGGATATTTTCGAAGACTTCCGGAGGCGTGCGGCGGACCAATCCATCGGCCGACAGCGGGCTTCCCGAACCGAGCCCTGGCGGCCTAAGCTCCGGCCGAACGCCGGATCGCGGCGCGACGGTTAACGAGTGGCGGTGCCGCTGTGCGATGGATTGCAATTGTCACGGCCGCATTGCTTGCCGGCGCCGCTGCTCCGGCAACGACGCCCGCATCGGGGCCTCTGCGTATTATCGGGAGCGAGTCATCGGGTGGCTGCATCGCCGGGGCGGAACGCCTGCCGGCTGGCGGCGCCGGGTTCCAAACCATCCACCTCGGCTACAGCAGCTTTTGGGGCGCGCCCCCGACGATCGAGCGGGTGAAGTTACTCGGCGCGCGTGCGCACGCGGCGGGTCTGGCGGATTTCTATGTCGAGGATATCTCCTACCCCCGGGGCGGACCGATGGCCGGCGGGCATGCCAGTCATCAGCTCGGGCTTGACGTCGATGTCGGCCTGGACCCGCGGCCGAAGCCGGCGCTGAGTTCAGCCCAACGTGAAACGGTCGAGGTCACCAGCGTCGTCGCCGCCAACCGGCGCGGCGTTGATCCCGCGCGCTGGACCCCGGGTGTCACGGCGCTGATCAAGCTGGCCGCGGACCTGCCGGAGGTTGATCGCGTCCTGGTCAATCCCGCGATCAAGCGCCAGCTCTGCCAGGAAGTCACCGGCGACCGGACCTGGCTTCGCCTGATCCGGCCCTGGTACGGCCATGCCGCGCATATGCACATCAGCTTCCGCTGCCCCGTCGGGCAGGCGGAGTGCGTCCCCATGCCACCGCCGCCGCCGGGCGATGGCTGCGACGCGACTCTGCAATGGTGGTTTGACCAGATGGATCATCCGCCCAAGCCATCCGGCGCGGTTAAACCGCCCAGCCCGCGAGTGCTGCCGGCCGCTTGCGCGGCGATCCTGAGCGGCGGGTAAACAGGGCCGAGAATGCGGGTGCCAGCCACAGCGGGTGGGTATGTACGCTGGCGCGCGCCTTTGGGCGGATCGTGTTTTCGAGCGGCCCCTCGGGCAACGCCGGTCGGATGATGCGCGTCGTTCCGATCACCCTCGGCGCACAGTGAAACAAGTTGACGCGAGCCTGGTGATGCCCGAAACCTGGATCCAGTCCGAGCGCGCGTATATCAATAAAACTGATACTATGTTCATTGTATGAGGTTTTAGCTGCAATAATAATACTCTGAGACGGATGTGGTGCTGTCATCCAACCCAAACCAGCCACATCAAACCGCGCCCGAAAACCGCCATTGTCCGGCGCGACAAGATCGCCCGTCACTGGAGCCAGCCCGCGATGCCCACCGAACCGTCGATCCAGGCACTGCCGTCATTGCGCGGCCGACCGCTCGCATACCTGTTCCACTACATCCGCCGCCATCCGATCGGCCACGTCACCGTCCTGATCTCGGTCCTGCTGGCCGTGGCCTGCTCGGTCTCGACGCAGTACGGGATGAAATACCTGATCGACATCGTGTCTTCCGGCCCCGAGGCCGGGCGCGACAAAGTCTGGGGCGCCTTCGCGCTGCTTTGCGCCTTGGTGGCCTCGGATAACCTGCTCTGGCGTGTCGGCGGTTACGCCGCGCACCGCACCTTCGTGGCCGTCACCGGCGACATCCGCCGCGATCTGTTCGCGCATCTGTCCGGCCACTCCCCCAGCTATTTCGCCGAACGCCTGCCGGGCGCGCTGTCGAGCCGGGTCAGTTCCACCGCACTCGCCGCTTTCACGCTGCTGAACACCGGATCCTGGAACGTGCTGCCGCCCTGCGTGGCGGTGCTGCTGGCCATCGGCTTCATCGGCTCGGTCAACCCGCCACTGGCGATGGTGCTGGTGGGCGTGGCCTTCTGCCTCGGCGCCCTGGTCTTCTGGCTCGCCCGCCGCGGTACCGATCGGCATCGCGCCTACGCCGAGCAGGCCGCCGCGGTCGATGGCGAACTGGTCGATGTTATCGGCAACTTCGCCGTCGTCCGCGCCTTCGGGGCCACGTTCCGCGAGCAAAAACGCCTCAGCGACACGATGGACCGTGAA
Source organism: uncultured Acetobacteraceae bacterium (assembly GCA_903900905.1). GTDB lineage: Bacteria > Pseudomonadota > Alphaproteobacteria > Acetobacterales > Acetobacteraceae > Rhodopila. The sequence goes on along the minus strand of CAIUPC010000450.1, from coordinate 1,215 downwards.
ATGGCGGTGCGCCGGCGCAGCCTCTATTACATGGAGCATCTGCGCCTGATCCATGCCGTGCTCACCGCGCTGATGACGGCCGGGGTTGTCGGCTGGTCGATCGTGCTGTGGCTGCGGGGGCAGGTGAGTGTCGGCGATATCGTGCTCCTGACCTCCCTGGCCTTCACGATCCTGCACGGCACGCGCGATCTCGCGGTCTCGCTGGTCGATCTGACCCAGTATGTCGCCCGGTTGGACGAAGCCATCGGCACGCTGCTGATCCCGCACGAACTCCCCGATCGGCCCAACGCGCCGGCTCTGGTCTCGGGACCCGGGGCGGTAACGTTTGAGGCCGTGACCTTCGCCTATCCCGGCCGCAAGCCGGTCCTTGCCGATTTCAACCTGGTCATCGCCGCCGGGCAGCGCATCGGGCTGGTCGGGTATTCCGGCGCCGGCAAGTCCACCGTGCTGTCGCTGTTGCAGCGCTTCTACGACGTCAGCGGCGGCCGCATCCTGATCGATGGGCAGGACATCCGCGACGTCACCCAGGCCAGCCTGCGACAGGTCATGGCGATCGTGCCGCAGGATATCTCCATGTTCCACCGCTCGGTGATGGAGAACATCGCCTACGCCCGCCCCGACGCGTCGGAGGCGGACGTCCTGAAAGCCGCCGAAATGGCGCATTGCCGCGACTTCATCGAGGCCCTTCCAGAAGGCTTCGCCACCATGGTCGGCGATCGCGGCGTAAAGCTGTCGGGCGGCCAGCGCCAACGCCTGGCGATCGCGCGCGCGCTGCTGAAAGACGCCCCGGTGCTGCTGCTGGATGAGGCGACCAGCGCGCTGGATACCGAGTCCGAGCAGGCGATCCAGGCCGCGCTCGACCGCCTGATGGCCGGACGGACGGTGATCGCCATCGCGCATCGCCTGTCCACGCTGAAAAGCTTCGACCGCATCATCGTGATGGACCGCGGCCGGATCGTCGATGACGGATCGCCAAACGCGCTGGCGGCCCGGCCCGGCCCATACCGGGATCTGCTACAGAAGCAGCATATGTCCGCGAAGGAGGCGGTGGCGGTCTGACAGGACTATCGCCCGCCCCCGGCCGTGATATCGTCCCCCTCCGAACATAGCAGCGGAGGGTTCCATGGACGGTCTCATCTCGATCCACGGTGATGCCGGCGCCCGGGAACGCCGCCGCATCCGCACCGGGGCCTTCACGGGCCCGACCTCGGGCCT
>CAIUPC010000449.1 GCA_903900905.1 uncultured Acetobacteraceae bacterium | reverse complement strand
CGCCGGCCATTCGGCGGGGTGGAAGCCCAGCGGCACGGGCGGGCGCTGCCAGAAGGCCGGGGTTTCCGACATGCGCACGATGGGGGCGAGGTCCTGGATGCGCCCGCCGGGGAAATCGACCTCGGTACGCAGCGGCGCGATCACGGCCGGATCCAAATCGGCTGGCGCGTTCTGATAGGCCTCCCGCGTCAGCACGCCGCGATCGAGGATCCAGCGGCCGGTGGTGGCAAGGCTGGCGCGCACCAGCCAACTGCCGCCCTCGGTCGCCCGGCGGTGCAGCGCCACCATGGCGCCATAGGCCATGAGGTTGCCGCCGACATAGTCGATCGCGGACACCGGCAGATGCTTCGGCCCCGAGGCATCGGCTGAGGCATGCGCCATGCCGGTCGCCGCCTGCACGATGGTGTCGTAGCCGCGCCGGTTGCGCCACGGGCCCTCATGCCCCCAGGCGCTGAGGGTCACGTAGACGATCCCCGGCCGCTGTTCGGCCAGTTCCTCCGGCCCGAAACCGCGCCCGGCCAGGGTGCCCGGGCGGTACGACTGGCTGAACACGTCCGCGGTGCTGATCAGCTCCCGCAATTTGGCGTGCTGGTCTTTCTCCCGCAGGTCGAGCCGGGCGGACAGCTTGCCGATACCGGTGTCGAGGTCGAGCTGGCCGGAATCCGCGAGACCGGCGCGGGTGATCTTCAGCACATCGGCGCCGTGCTCCGCCATCGTCCGCGCCGCTGTCGGGCCGGCGATGACGCGGGTCAGGTCGAGCACCCGCACGCCCGATAGCGGCCTTGTGCCGGCGGGCAGCGGGCGCGGCGGGGCGTCACCGATTTTGATGATTTCGACGGCCGGGAGGGCCTGGATCGCCTGGGCGTGCGGATGCGCGGCCCATTCGTCATGCGTGCGCACGAAGGACCCGCAGGCGCCGCCGTCATGCATCGCGGTTTCGAACGCCTGCGCGTCCCAGCCGGCGATGGCCTTGGCGACCGCGTCCACGTCATCGGGCACCCCCAAAATGCGCAGCGCCTGGTCTCGCAAATTGGGAAAATTGGCGTGCAAGAACACCCAGCGCCCGTCCTTGGCCGGGTAAAACCGCATCAGCGGCGCGAATTCGCGTTCGGCCGGCTGGCCCACGATGGCCATGTAGCGGCTGCTGCGCAGCGAAATCGCCGCGGCCGGGACATCGACGGATACGTGCTGCGCACGCCCGGTCTTCAGCTTCCACAATTCCGAAGCCGCGATGCCGGTGGCGGCCAGGATCGCGGCCCCGGCGGTGCCAATACGATACCGTGTGGGCAAAACCGGATCGGCGCCGGTGATCGTCGTGTTTTCGCCAAGATTGCGTGGCAGGTTACCGAGATCGAGCAGCTCGTTCAGGGCCGATTGGGTGGGCTCACTGGCGTTGGACATGGACTTACCCCTGGCGTGTTTGACGGACTGTGCCGAGCAAACGGTGGCGGAGCAAGCCGGGTTGGGCCGGGCGGGACTCGCAAGTGGAAGTCCGGTTTCAACTTGAAATGCTGCGGTGCAATGTCAGTATTTTTTACATTAGTCTGGACTTTATTTCGGATTGGCGACTCTAACTCCTTCATATTTCCGACATACAAAATTTGGCACGCAAAATGCATATGCAGAGATGAGCCGTTTGGGGAAACGGGCCAGGCCTTAGGATTGGGGAATGTGGCGATGACGTTAATCACAGGCTGCCGCAAGAGTCTCTTGGTAGGCGGATCGTTGGTTGCGACCGTGCTGGCGGGGTGCGTGTTGCGCCTGATGCCGCTTGATATTGCGCTGGGGCTATCGGCCTGGACGGTCCTCGCGCTGCCGGTCAGTATTGCTTTCGGCTATTGCACGCTGTCGGATTAGGACCCCTTCCCGCCCGATCCCGGATTGGGGGGCTTCAGACTTCCTCGACTTGCTCAACGCCAGGCAGGACCTTGAGCGCCTGCGCCAAACGCGGCGTGACGCTGTAGCCGCCGGGAAGCGCGATTTCCACGCTTTGATCGGTGCCCAGACGCGGCACCAGGGTGACGCGGCCCTTGCCGCCGCTTTCGCGGCCCAGTAGCTCGCGGATATGCGGCACGGCGGCGGTCTCCCGCAGCCAGATGCGCATCGAGGCACCGGCGGCCGCGGCGGCTTTGTCCAGGGCTTCGACATTATTGGCGGTGATGCGCACCGCCTCCCCTTCCACCTTCAGCTCCGCCGTCACCAGCACGTTGGAACCCTGGGCGAGCACATCGCGGGAGCGGGACAACACTTCGCTGAAACAGGTCACCTCGATCGAGCCGGAAGCGTCAGAGATCCGCACCCAGGCCATGCGGCTGCCTTTGCTGGTGATGCGCTCCTTGCTCGACACCACCGTGCCGGCGAGTTTGACCCCACGCATGCCGGATTTGGCCTGGGCCTCGATATCGGCGGACCGCACGACGCCGAGGCGGCGCAGCGCCTGGGCGTAGGTGTCGAGCGGATGCGCCGTCAGATGGAAGCCGACGGCATCGGCTTCGAAGGCCAGCCGTTCCAACGGCGCCCAGTCGGGAATATCCGGCAGGCGGATGGGTTCGGCGGTGCCGCCCGAGGCCGGGGCGCCGAACAAGCCGATTTGGCCGGAGGCTTTCTCTTCCTGATTGGCCTGGGCGCGGCGGACAATGGTCTCCGCCACCGCGAACAGGCGGGCGCGGTTGGGTTCCATGCTGTCGAAAGCGCCAGCGCGGATGAGGTTTTCGAACTGCGCCTTGTTGATCTGCTTCGGATCGACCCGGGCCGCGAGGTCGGCCAGATCGGTGAAAGGCTGATCGGCGCGGGCCGCCACCAATGCCGCCATCGCCGCCCCGCCGACACGCTTCACGGCGGCCAAAGCGTAGCGGATGGCGAGTTTGCCGTCCTCGGTCCGCTCCACCGAGTAATCGGCGGCGGAGGCATTGATGTCCGGCGGCAGGATGCGGATATGGCTGCGTTCGGCCTCCTGCTTCAAAGCCGCGAGGCGATCGGTGTTGTTGATCGCGAGGCTCATGCAGGCGGCGATGAAAACTTCGGGATGGTTGGCTTTCAGCCAGGCGGTCTGATAGGCGACCAGCGCATAGGCGGCGGCGTGCGATTTGTTGAAGCCGTAATCGGCGAATTTGGCCATGAGGTCGAAGACCTCCGTCGCCTTCTCCGGCGTCACGCCGCGTTCGGTCGCGCCTTTGGTGAAGATGGCGCGCTGCGCCTCCATCTCGGCGGCGATCTTTTTACCCATGGCGCGGCGGAGCAAATCGGCGCCGCCCAGGCTGTAGCCCGCCATGGTCTGGGCGATCTGCATGACCTGTTCCTGGTAGACCATGATGCCGTAGGTCTCACCCAGGATATCCGCGAGCTGCGGATGCGGCGGCTCCCACTTCTCCCCATGCTTGCGGCGGCAATAGTCGGGGATATTGGCCATTGGGCCCGGCCGATACAGCGCCACGGCGGCGATGAGGTCTTCCAGCCTGTCAGGACGCATCTGGCGCAGGGTGTCGCGCATCCCCTGCCCTTCCATCTGGAACACCCCGCCGGCATCGCCCTTGGCGAGCATGTCGTAGGTCTTCTTGTCGTCCAGCGGCAGGTGATCCAGATCGACGCTCACCCCCAGCTTCGTCAGGTACCCTTTGGCCCGGTCCAGAATGGTCAGCGTGGTCAGACCGAGAAAATCGAATTTCACCAGCCCCGCCTGCTCCACATATTTCATGGAGTATTGCGTGACCAGGAAGTCCGACTTCGGGTCTTTATACAGCGGCACGAGTTCAACCAGCGGGCGGTCGCCGATAACGACGCCGGCGGCGTGGGTGGAGGCATGGCGGTACAGCCCCTCAACCTGCAGCGCTATTTCGATCAGGCGGCCGATGCCTTCGTCCTCATCGCGCAGGGCTTGCAGGCGCGGCTCGCCCTCCACCGCCTGCGCCAAGGTGACGGGCTTGGCGGGGTTATTGGGGATGAGTTCGGCGACCTTGTTGACCTGGCCATAGGGCAGGCCCAGCACGCGCCCGACATCGCGCACCGCGGCGCGGGCCTGGAGCTTGCCGAAGGTGATGATCTGCGCCACCCGGTCGCCGCCATACTCCTTGCGCACGTATTCGATGACCTGGTCCCGGCCTTCCTGGCAGAAGTCGATATCGAAGTCGGGCATGGACACGCGCTCGGGGTTCAGGAACCGCTCGAACAGCAGGTTGAACTGCAGGGGGTCGAGGTCGGTGATCGTCAGCGCCCAGGCGGCAACCGATCCGGCACCCGATCCGCGGCCGGGGCCGACGGGGATGTTGTTGGCTTTCGACCACTGGATGAAGTCGGCCACGATCAGGAAGTAGCCCGGGAAGCCCATCTTGGAGATCACGTCGAGCTCGTAATCCAGCCGCTCCCGATAGCGCAGGCGCTTGGCCTCATCGGCTTGCTGGTCATCCATCCGCCGACCGAGGCCTTCGATCGCCATGGCGCGGAGGGTTTGTTCCTCGGTCGCGCCTTCGCGCACCTTGGGGCATGTCGGCAGCAGCGGCTTGCGGGTCTCGGCCATGACGGCGCAGCTGCGGGCGATGGCGATGGTGTTGTCGCAGGCGTCCGGCAGGTCCGCGAACAACGCGCGCATCACCGGGGCCGGCTTGAACCAGTGTTCGGGGGTGACGCGGCGGCGGTCCTGCTCGGACAGCAGGCGGCCCTCGGCGATGCAGAGCAGCGCGTCATGGGCCTCATGCATGCCGGGGGTAGCGAACATGCAGTCATTGGTGGCGACCAGCGGCAGGCCGTGCGTGTCGGCCAGCGCGATCATGCCGGGTTCGATGGCGCGGTCGAGGTCCAGGCCGTGGCGGTGCAGTTCGACCATGGTGCGGCCGGGGAAAGCCTCGGTCATCATCGCCAGCAGGCGTTCGGCGTCGGCTTTCTGCCCCTCCGCCAGCATGCGGCCGAGCGGGCCGGTGGTGCCGCCGGTCAGCAGGATCAGGCCGCCGGCGCTGGCGGCGATCCGCTCCCACGCCTGTTGCGGCTTGAGCGTGGGATCGGTGTCGAGGAAGCCCTGGGAGGACAGGCGCTGCAGATTGGCCATGCCCTCCGCGTTCTGGGCCAGGAGCACGATCGGGTCGGGCAGGAAGCGCGGGTTGTCGAAGCGGGTCAGCGCGATCTGGCAGCCGATGATGGGCTGGATGCCCTTACCGGCGCAGTATTGCGAGAATTCCAGCGCCCCGAAGAGGTTGCCGCTATCAGTGATCGCGACCGCCGGCATTTTGGCGTCTTTGGCCAGGGCCGCGAGCTTATCCACCCGGATCGCGCCCTCACTGAGGGAGTAGGCGGAATGGGCGCGGAGATGGATGAAATCAGCATGGGACATGGGCTCTATCGTAGGAGGGCCGGGGAGTCGCGGGAAGCGGGGATTGGCGTTGCCACAGGGGTATCGCATTTGGTCGCGATACCTTTGCCTGGACGGGCTTGGGCTCCAAAAAACGTCATCCCCGGGCTTGTCCCCATCGG
>CAIUPC010000448.1 GCA_903900905.1 uncultured Acetobacteraceae bacterium | reverse complement strand
GCCGCCGCCACCCTGGCCGCCCTCGCCCAAACCACCCGCCTCGACCTCATCCGCCTGCTGATCGGCGAAGGCGCCAGCGGCCTGCCGGCCGGCGACATCGCCACGCGCCTCGGCGTCCCGCCCTCAACCCTGTCGTTTCACCTCGCCGCCCTCGAACACGCCGGCCTCACCCAATCCACCCGCCACGGCCGCCAGATCATCCATGCCGTCCGGATCAACGGCCTGCGCCAGCTCCTCGGCTTTCTCACCGAGACCTGTTGCGGCGGCGATCCGGCGCTTTGCGGCGATCTCGGCGCCTTGCTCGCCCCCGAACCGACCGAGGACCTTACCATGACCCCCGCCTTCAATGTCCTGTTCCTCTGCACCCACAACGCCGCCCGCTCCATTCTGGCCGAGGCGCTCCTGCGCCAAATCGGCGGCGCGCGGTTCCACGCCTATTCCGCCGGCTCCGACCCGGCCGAGGCCCCGAACCCGGAGGTTCTGGCCAAGCTCCAGGCCTTCGGCCACGACACCAGCGGCCTGCGCAGCAAATCCTGGCACGATTTCACCGGCCCCGCCGCGCCGGTGATGGATTTCGTGATCGCGCTCTGCGACACGCCGCAGGGCCAGACCTGCCCCGATTTCGGCAACCTGTCGGTGACCGGCGCCTGGCCGCTGCCGGATCCGTCGCAATTCGGTGGCAGCGCGGTAGAGCGGGCTTCCATGCTCAACATGCTGTATGGAAGCCTGCGTCGCCGGCTCGAAATCTTCACCGCGCTCCCCTTCGCCTCCCTCGATCGCATGGCCGTCAAGGCGCGGCTCGACCAGATCGCGGACGAAGCCACCCTTGCGCCCGTCAAAGGACACTGATCATGCGTGTTGGCATCAATGGTATGGGCCGTATCGGCCGTCTGGCCCTGCGCGCCGCGATGGGCGGGATGTATCGCAGCCCCGAGGACCCGCGGGCGGGCAACCGCCTCGATGTGGTGCATGTGAATGAGCTGAAGGGCGATGCCACCACCACCGCGCATCTGCTGGAATTCGACAGCGTCCACGGCCGCTGGCGCGAGACCTTCAGCGCCGAGGACAACCGCGCCATCCATATCGGCAACCACCGCATCAGCCACTCCGCCGAGGCCGCGCCGGACGCGGTGCACTGGGCCGATATGGGCTGCGACATCGTGCTTGAATGCACCGGCAAGTTCGTCAAAGCGGCGCAGCTGGAGGCCTATTTCAAAGCCGGCGTCAAACGCGTGATCGTCGCCGCCCCGGTCAAGGATGGCGATGCGCTGAACATCGTGGTGGGGGTCAATGACGCGCTGTATGAGCCGGCGCGGCACCGGCTGCTGACGGCGGCCTCCTGCACCACCAATTGCCTGGCGCCGGTGGTCAAGGTGCTGCAGGACGCTATCGGCATCCGGCACGGCCAGATCACCACCATCCACGATCCCACCAACACCAACGTGGTGATCGACGCCCCGCACAAGGACCTGCGCCGGGCGCGCTCCGCCATGCTGTCGCTGCAACCGACCACCACCGGCAGTGCCACCGCCATCGCGCTGATCTATCCGGAACTCAAGGGCAAGCTGAACGGCCACGCCGTGCGCGTGCCGGTGCTGAATGCCAGCCTGACGGATTGCGTGTTTGAGATGAAGCGCAAAGTGACCGTCGAAGAGGTCAACGAACTCTTCCGCGCTGCGGCCGCCGGGCCGCTGGCGGGTATTCTGGGCTATGAGACGCGGCCTCTGGTCTCGGTCGACTATGTCAACGACACCCGCAGCTCCATCGTCGATGCGCCGAGCACCATGGTCACCGACGACACGCTGCTGAAGGTCTACGCGTGGTACGACAACGAAGTCGGCTATGCCTGCCGCATGGTGGACCTGGCCAATATCGTGGCCGATCGGGGGGTGTGATGCCGGCTTTGCGCAATTATTTGATCGTTACGGCAAGTTATTGGGGCTTCACCCTGTCGGACGGCGCCTTGCGCATGCTGGTGCTGCTGCACTTCTACGCGCTGGGCTACACGCCGTTCATGCTGGCCTCGCTGTTCGTACTGTATGAGTTCGCCGGCATCTTCGCCAATCTCGGCGGCGGCTGGCTGGCGGCGCGCTTCGGCATTCCGCGCATGTTGATGACCGGGCTGAGCCTGCAGATCCTGGGCTTCCTGCTGCTCTCCGCGCTCGATCCAACCTGGAGCGGCGCGCTGTCCGTCGCCTGGGTGGTGGCAGCGCAGGGCATTTCCGGGGTGGCGAAGGATTTCACCAAGACCG
>CAIUPC010000447.1 GCA_903900905.1 uncultured Acetobacteraceae bacterium | reverse complement strand
TCGGCATTGGGTTGTCATGCCGGCTGTGCGATCGGCCGGATTGCCGTAGCCGGGCGTTTCCGCCGTTGGAACACCGGCTGGCGCTTGATCCGCTGATGGCTGGGGCGACGCCGTTCCGGTTCGAACCGAAGCGGGGGTGACGGATGGGGTGCTTCCCGGTCTATGCTCGGGGCAACCCAACGGGAGAGACACCGCCATGAAGATCACCAGCGCCGTCGCCACCACGCTTGCCATTCCGGAAGACGACCCCCTGGCGAATATGCCGGAGGAAGTTGGCCGCACCCGCCCGGTCGTTATCCTCCGCCTGCGCACCGATAACGGCATCGAAGGGATCGGTCTGACCTTCTACGGCGGCGCGATGACCGGCAGCCTGCGCGTCGCGGTGGACGAACTTGCCGCCCTGACCATCGGCGAAGACCCGCTGATGATCGAGAAGATCGTGCGCAAGCTGCGCGCTGCCGCCGGTGACAATTGCGGCCCGGGCGGTATCTTCGATCTCGCGCTGGCGGCGATCGACATCGCGCTCTGGGATATCAAGGGCAAGTTCCTGAACCAGCCGCTGTATAAGCTGCTCGGCGGCTATCGCGACAAGGTCCCGACCTATGCTTCGGGTTCTCTGCGGCGCGGGTTGACGGATAATCAGGCGCAGCGGGCCGCCCAGATCCTGGTGCAGAAGGGCTTCACGGAGATGAAGACCCAGATGGCGCTGCCGGGCAATCCAACCCCGGCCGAGGAATGCCGCCGGGTCCGCGTCGTCCGCGAAGCCATTGGCCCGGATATCAAGCTGATGTGCGACATCAACCAGCGCTGGCGGCCGGAGCAGGCGATCGATATCGGCTCCCGCATCGAAGACGTTGGCCTGTTCTGGCTGGAAGATGTGACGACCGCCAATGACTATCAGGGTCTGGCCCGGGTGACCGCGGCGTTGAAGACCCCGATCGCCGGCGGCGAGTATCTGTACGGCATCGCGCCGTTCCGGCAGATGATGGAGGCCCATTCGGTTGATATCATCATGGTCGATATCATTCGCGCCGGTGGCGTCACCCAGTGGATGAAGATCGCCGGCATGGCGGAGGCGTTCAACCTGCCGATCGTAAGCCATGTGATGCCGGAGATTCTGGTGCATCTGGTGGCCGCGGCGCCGAACGGTTTGACCGTGGAATATATGCCCTGGATGCTGGCGCTGTATGAAGAAACGCCCGCGATCGAGAACGGCATGCTGATCCTGTCGGACAAGCCGGGCCTCGGGCTGAAATTCGATGAAGAAGCGGTGAAGTCCTTCACCGTCTGACCGATCGCGTGGCCAGGCCTTGCCGGTCTGGCCACGCGCATGTGGCACCAAGGGAGGGTACAATGCCAACAGCCGGATCGGGCGAATACACCTACGAACCCGTCGAGAATTGGGCGCAACTGCCGCCGGGCTGGTCGTTCAAGGAAATCGGCGGCATCGGTATCGATGCCAACGACAACGTCTACGTCTTCAATCGCGGCGAACACCCGATGATCGTGTTCGATCGGGACGGCAACTTCCTCCGCGCCTGGGGGGAGGGGCTGTTTCCCCGCGCGCATGGCGTATTCATGGCGCCGGACAACACCGTCTGGCTGACCGATGACGGCGACCACACGGTCCGGCAATGCACGTTGGAGGGGAAGGTGCTGCTCACCCTCGGCGTATCGGGCAAGCCGGCGCCCTATATGAGCGGGGAGCCGTTCCATCGTTGCACCCATACCGCGATGGCGCCGAATGGTGACATCTACGTATCGGACGGCTATGGCAATTCGCGGGTGCACAAGTATTCGCCGGATGGGCGGTTGCTGCTGTCCTGGGGCGGGCCAGGCTCCGATCCCGGGGAGTTCAACATCGCCCACAACATCACCTGCGACGCGGATGGCTGGGTCTATGTGGCGGATCGCGAAAACCACCGGGTGCAGGTGTTCGACGGCAAGGGCAAGTATGAGACGCAGTGGAACAATCTGCATCGCCCCTGCGGCCTGTTCATGCCGGCCGGCAAATGCCCAGTTTGCTATATCGGCGAATTGGGGCCGGTGCAGCCGGTAAACCGGTTTCTGCCAAATCTCGGCCCCCGGATCACCATCGTCGACAATACCGGCAAGCGTATTGGCCGCCTGGGCGGGTTTGGTCCCGGCCTGGGGCCGACCGAATTCATGGCGCCGCATGGGCTGTGCGTGGACAGCCGGGGCGACATCTATGTCGGGGAGGTTTCATGGACGCAATGGCCGCAGCTGTTCGCGGGGCAACCGCGCCCGGACAACCTGCGGTCATTGCATAAATGGCGGAAGGTCGGGTAATCGCCGGGATGACCGGAGGTGGAATCACCGAAGGTCTGAATCCCGCGATCAGATAAGGTCTGGATCAGCCTTTCCCGGACATCCTGGCGAAAACCTGACGATCCTTGTTGTCGCGCATCAGCATGCGAAAGCCTGGGATGGTTTCAAATCCCAGGCCAAGCGGCAGGCCTTCCTCGTCGGGTTCCACCGCCGCGTAAGGCTTGCCGGCGACCTTCTCCCATTTGCCGGCGGGTTTCTTGACCTCCAGGTTCACGACCGTGGCTTTCAGGGCCAGCCGGACGATCGCTTCCTTGGGGGAGGAGGGTTTGGTCAGGCTGGGCATGCCGGCGATCATTTGCCAGCCGGCGCCCAATGCCCATTCCGTCAGGGCCTCTTTGTCCATCAATCGAACGCCATGAGCAGGAATTCGGCGACCAGCGCCGGACGGGTCGAGCCTTCCAGCTCCATCGAGCAATCGAGCGTCAGGCGCACACCGCCCTCGACATCCTCGACCGATTTGACGGAGGCATGCATCCGGATGCGCGATCCGGACGGCACCATCGCCGTGAACCGCACCTTGTTGGAGCCGTAATTGATGCCGCGCGAGGTCTTTTGGATCTTGTAGATGCTGTCGAGCAGGCGCGGCAGCAGTGACAGGGTCAGGAAGCCGTGGGCAATGGTCTTGCCGTTGGGCATTTCCTTCGCCGCGCGTTCGACGTCGATGTGGATCCACTGGTGATCGCCGGTCGCATCGGCGAATCGGTTGATGGTGTCCTGATCCACGGTCACCCATTCGCTGGCACCGAGGGATTTGCCGAGATAGTCTTTGAAGCTGGCGGGGGTGGCGAGTTCGAGCATGGGTCAGTGTCCTCCTGTGATGGCGATTATGCGATGGATCGCGGGCCTTGTCGCGGGGCCGCGTGCGGTCCTATCGTCCGCTGCATAGGGAGCCAGCAGATGACCCAACCCATGATGTCGCGCCGCCAGGCGGCGTTTCGCGCCGATTTCCGTAATCGCATCGCCCCCGCTTATGTCGGATGGGTGCATGTGGCGATGATCTACGCGCTGGGCGGCACCGCCATCTGGTATTGCGCCCGCCAGATCGCCGCGCCCGCCTGGTTTGAATTTATGGTGATCCCCTTCGCCTTTTGCGTGTCGAACGCGTTCGAGTGGTGGATCCACCGTTACATCATGCACCGCCCGGTGAAGGGTTTCATGGGCATCTATAAGCGCCACACTCTGGCGCATCACCAGTTCTTCACCGATATCGAACCGACGATCGACAATACCCGCGACTTCCGCATCGTGTTCTTCCCGCCCTATGCGTTGGTGGCGTTCATGGCGATGTCGCTGATCCCGGCCTACATCCTGGGGCTGGTCGGTTTGGCGAACGCGGGCTGGCTGTTGCTGATTACCAATGTCGGGCTCTATCTGAACTATGAGCTGTTCCACTTCTGCTGCCACGTCAAAGACGACAGCATCGTGCGGCACATCCCGCTGGTGAACTCCATCCGCCGCCACCACATCGCGCACCACAATCCCGCGATCATGATGGAGCGTAATTTCAACCTGACCTATCCGGTGGCGGACTGGTTCTTTGGCACCTCGGACCTGCGGTGCAGCCTGCTGAAGCATATCTTCAATGGCTATGACACGGCGGCGGTGCGGCGGGATCTGAAACGGGTACGCAACTCGACCGACGATCTGCGGGCCGGGCATGTGCGGATGGCGGCGGAATGAGCGCGCCCCGTGCCCGGATCAAGCCCGGCAAGGCGTCATTGATTGGCGGCATCGCGGTGGGGATCGCGAGCATGGTCATCTGGGTGGCGGTGACGCGGGAGCTTGGGTTTGGCGGGACGCCGACCATGGCCGTCGGGCTGCTGGTCGCTGCGGCGCTCGCAACATGGATCCGGGTCGCTGATTTGTGAGGTGCAAAGCGCGCCCGTTTCCGGGATTTTGATACCACTCAAAACGGTCTGCCGATGACCGTCATTGGAGATAATGATGCAACGAACAGTATTGACGGCGATCGCTGCCCTGGCCCTGCTGCTGCCCGCGTCTGCCCGCGCGGATGAGGTGACCGATGCGATGCAGGAGGCTTTGCGCACCTATCAGGCGGGCGACCCCGGTGCGGCCCGCATGGCGATGCAGGAAGCCCTCCAATTGCTGTCCCAGCGCGCGGCCGCGGCCCTGGCCGCCGCCCTACCCAAGCCCCTGGCCGGGTGGACCGCCGATGAGGCCGAGGCCAAGACGTCGGAACTCACGTTCATGGGCGGCGGCGCCCAGGCCTCCCGCCGCTATCGCAATGCCGGTGGCGATGACGTTGAGATCCAGGTCGTCGCGGATTCCCCCGTGCTGGCGCAGATGGGCATGATCATGAACAACCCGGCGATGGCCGGTGCGATGGGCAAGCTGATCCGTATCGGCAGCCAGCGCGCGATCCAGACCAGCAACAACGAGATCCAGATGATGGTGAACAACCGCATCATGATCACGGTGAACGGCAGCGCGCCGATGGAGGCGAAACTGGCCTACGCGCAGGCGATTGACATCGCGAAGCTCAGCGCGGGGAAGTGACAGGGCTTCGCGCTCCCTACGCCTTCTCCACATTCCAAAACACCACCGCCGGCCCGCGCAGCAGCCCGCTGAGGGTGCTGCGCCAGGCCGAGGGCAGAACATACCGCCCCAGCGGCACATGGATGACCATGTCGAATGCTCGTTGCTGCCACTCCTGTTGGACGCGGACCTGCGCCGCCTCATCGGCGGTATCGAGCCATTCGCTGAACAAAGCCTCGATCCGGGCATCGGAGGGCCAGCCGTAGAAGGCCTCGGTCCCGCTGGTGCGCAGGAACGTCGCCAGCAGCGGGTCCAGGTATTCCGCAGCCGGGGCGGCGGTGGCAAAAGCCGACCAGCCGCCTTTATCGGTGGGTTCCTTGCTGACCCGGCGCTGCATGACGGTGCCCCAGTCCATCGACTGGTCGACCACGTTCAGCCCAATGGCGCGGAAGGCGTCGCCGACAACGGTGCCGGCCGGGTTGTACAGATTATGATCGGTCGCATGCAGCAGCACGACCGGCTCGTTGGTGTAACCCGCCTCTTTCAGCATCGCGCGGGCCTGCGCGGCGGAGGGGCGGGTGCGGACGGCTTCCATCCCCACCCCATCCACCGCGGCATTCCCGGAGTTGAAGAACCCAATCGGCGCGAACCAGAGGCTGGTATCGCTGCCAAAGATGGCGGTCATGACCTCCCGCTGGTCAATCGCCGCCAGCATGGCGCGGCGCACGCCCAAACGATCAGTCGGCGCGTGCAGATGGTTCAGCCGCACCGAGGCCATGCTGCCATAGGGGTCCAGCAGTCCCGTCGTCACCCCCGGCGTGCGCCGGAGCATCGGCAGCAGGTCGGGCAAGGGGATTTCCACCCAATCGACCTCCCCGGTGACCAGCGCATTGGCGGCGGTGCTGGGGTCGGGGATCATCTTCCATTCCACCCGGTCCAGCAGCACCCGGCGGCCCCCGGCCATGTAGCTCGGCTTGTCGTCACGGGGGACATAGGCGTCGTTGCGGATGAAGGCGGCGTGGCTGCCGATGACCTGCTCGCTGGCAAGCCAGCGGAACGGGCCGGATCCGATGGCCTCCGGCAACTGCTTGAATGGATCGGTTTGCGCCAACCGCTCCGGCACGATCACCGCGGGGGTATTGAAGCGGGAGAGCAGCTTGCGCAGATGCGGGAAAGGCTTGTTCAGCCGGAACACGATCGTGCGGTCATCCGGCGTCTCCAGCGCGTCCATGCGGGCGAACAGGCTGGTGCCGCCGGGATCGCGGCGCGCCCAGCGTCGCAGGCTGGCGGTGCAGTCGCGGGCGAGCACCTTCTCCCCATCATGGAACCGCAAGCCGTCGCGCAGGCGCAGCGTCCAGCGGCGGCCGCCATCCTCCATCAGATCGCCTTCGACCATCTGCGGGTGCGGCTGCATGAATTCGTCGCGGCCGTACAGCGTCTCGTAGACCATCGCCGACATGTTGCGGGTCACCATCGCGGCGTTCCACACGGGGTCGATGCTGTTGAGATTGGCCTGCGGCACGAAGGTCAGGGTCTTGGCCGCGCCCGCCAGCGCCGGCCGGGCCAGGCCGGCGGCGCCGGCAGCGGTTAACAGGCTGCGTCGCTGGATCATGCGATGTTCCCTCCTGAGAGCGTGATCGTTTGCAGTGGAATCACCCGAAGACGTGAATCACGCGACAAAACAAAGAGCCAGACCATGATCGAACACGTACGGCGATCCTACTTCAAACGATCATGGTCCAGAGCCACGGCATACAGCCACAGCTGGGTGCGTCTGGCCAAGCGTCAGCGAACCCCTTCTAATATCGACAGCCTATGGCGGGAGGGGAAACGCGTGCCCAATACCGAAGACAGCTTCGATTATATCGTCACCGGCGCCGGTTCGGCTGGCGCCGTCGTGGCCGCGCGTCTGTCCGAATCCGGCCGCCATCGCGTGCTGCTGCTGGAGGCCGGGCCGCCCGACAGCAATATCTGGATCCACATCCCGCTCGGTTTCGCGCGCACCTACGTCAATCCGGCGGTGAACTGGAAGTTTGAGAGCACGCCGCAGAAGACCCTCGGCAACCGGCAACTCTATCTGCCGCGCGGACGCACGCTGGGCGGCACCAGTTCGATCAACGGCATGGTCTATATCCGCGGCAATCACGCCGATTACGACGAATGGCGTCAGCGGGGATGCCAAGGCTGGGACTGGGACTCGGTCCTGCCGTATTTCAAAAAAGCCGAGAACCAGGCGCGCGGCGCGGATGCCTGGCATGGCACAGGCGGGCCGCTGAACGTCTCCGATCAGCCGCGGCGGTTCGAACTGGCGGACGCCGTGCTGCGCGCGGCGGAGCAGGCGGGCGTGCCGCGCAATCCAGATTTCAACGGCGCCGATCAGGAAGGCTGCGGCTACTACCAGACCACGACGTCGAACCGCCGCCGCTGGAGCACCGCCAAGGCCTATCTCGAACCCGCCAAACAGCGGGCCAATCTGGTCATCCGCACCGGCGCCCAGGCCACGCGCGTCCTGGTGGAGAACAACCGCGCCGTCGGTGTCGAGTACCACACGGCGGAGGGCCGCAAGACGGCCTTTGCCAAAGGGGAGGTCATCGTCTCCGGCGGTGCCTATGGCTCACCACAACTGCTGCAACTGTCGGGAATCGGCCCGGCGGAGCATCTGCGCGCGATGGGTATCGAGGTCGTGCGCGACATGCCGGCCGTGGGTTCCAACCTGCACGATCATTTCAACACCTATATGAGCTGGCGCTGCACCAAACCCATCACGCTCAACGATCTGGAGAACAGCTGGCCGAAAAAGATCGCGGCGGCGGCGCGCTACGCGGTGTTCCGCTCCGGCCCGATGGCGAGCAACGGCATTCATGCCGGGATGTTCACCCGCACCGACCCGCGCCTGGAGCGGCCGGATCTGCAAATCAACCTGCTGGAATGGAGCACGCTGGAGCGCACCAAGGATCGCGTCATCCCGCATCCATTCCCCGGCTTCACCCTCAGCCCCGTGCATCTGCGCCCCGATGGGCGCGGCACGGTGCGGTTGGCCTCCCCCGATCCGCTGGCCGCACCGGCGATTTCCTTCGATTTCCTGAAAACCGATTACGATATGCGGGCGGTGGTCACCGGCATCAGGCTGGCGCGCAAAATCGCCGCCCAGCCGGCGCTGCGGCCCTATATCGCGGAGGAACTGCAACCCGGCCCGGCCACGGAAAGCGATGCCGATATCGCGGAATTCCTGCGCCAGACCGGCGTCTCAAACCACCATCCCGCCAGTTCCTGCGCCATGGGCACCGGGCCGAATACCGTCGTCGATCCGCGCCTGCTTGTGCATGGCATCGCCGGGCTGCGGGTGGCGGACGCCTCCATCATGCCGGTCGTCGTGGGCGGCAACACCAACGCGCCCTCGATCATGATCGGGGAGAAAGCCGCCGCCATGATCCTGGAAGACGCCTGACCCCCGCATCACCGCCAGATCGGCATGCCCAGAACCGCCGCTATGCCGCAAAGCCAGAACGCGGCCTGGCGGAAGCCGCGGTCGCCGGTGCGCTGGAAGACCCGCCCACCCGCGTACAGCGCGCCGGCATAGAACGGCGTCAGAACCACCCCCAAAACAAAAATCGGCAGGGTGAAAATGCCCTGCCAGAGATAGGCCACGAGCGAGGTGACCGTGGTGATGGCAAAGAACGCGAAAATATTGGAACGCGCCTGGGCGGCATTCGCCTGGCCGCTGAGCCAGAACAGGACCACCGGCGGGCCGCCAATCCCGACCGCACCGTTGCTGAAGCCAGCGACCCCGCCAACGGCCAGCGTCATGGCACGCGATGCGGGGCGGTAATACCGCCAGCCACTCGCCAAAGCAGCCGTGGAGGCCAGGACCACCAGACTAACGGCCCAGCGTAGCCAGGTGGGATCACCATGGGTGAGAATCCAGACCCCGGCCGGCAATGTGACGATGCCGCCGGCGGCGAGGGGCACGACCTCCGGCCAGCGGGCGGCCCGCAGATGAGGCGGTAGGAAGGGCAGCGTGCCGATGGCATCGATCGTCCACAGGATCAGGATCGCCGTTCTCGAATCATACAAGGCGCCAGCGAGGGGGATGAACATCAGCGCCGCGCCAAAGCCGGAGAATCCCCGCACAAACCCTGCGATCACCGTCGCCAGGACGGCCAGACCGAAGCGGGAATCCAGGATGGTTCCGCAAGCGCCGCACCAGTCAGAAGCCATCCGGGAGCCTCAGGCCGCTTTCGCTTGACGGTGCCATGTCATACCAATCCTCCTTGACGTTGACGTACCGGCCACCGTTACCCGTCATGCCGACACGTGTCGGCACCCAGGCCTTTCTCCTGTCTAACGCTGCAAAGTCGTGGATGCCGACCTCCGTCGGCATGACGGCGTTGGGGCGCTGCCGGTGAGTCAATGTCAACACAGGCTGGTATCAGTGCCACGATGGGTGGATTGGCGCGCGATCATGTGCAGTCGCATTATCCGAAAATGGTAACCGCGCAACACAACCAAGAGCGGGACCATGACCGGACATATCTTGGGATCCAAACTCAAACGGTCATGGCCTCAGCTGGGCGGTCTGAATTCAGGCTTTATGCGCGGTCAGGCGGTCCATCACGGCAAGCAATAGTCCCGAAACGACAAATGCCATATGCAGGCCGACGCCCCATGCCAGATCGCGGTCCGCTACCTCCGACAGGTTCATGAAATATTCCAACAGGCGAATCGCCGAGATCGCCACGATCGACGCCATCACTTTGAGTTTCATGTCGGTAAAACCGACTTTTCCGATCCAACCCGGCTTGTCGGAAATGCCTTCCGCATCCAATCCAGAGATGAAACTCTCATACCCCGAAAACATCACGATCATGAGCAGCCCGGCGACCAGCGACAGGTCAATCAGGCCGAGCACCTCCACGATGACATGGGACCCGGTCGTGACCAGCGCATGGCTCACCAATGTGACGATGCCTTGGCAAAATTTTATGAGCAGCACCAGCAGCCCCGCCGCCAACCCCAGATAGATCGGCGCCAGCAACCATCGGGTGTTGAAGACGGCATGCTCGATCACGCGCTCAAGCATATTGTGCCGGGGCGGCGGCGATGCGGTCATAACCATGGCCCTTTTTGAAACCAGCAATATCCGGTGCCGTACCAGGGCGGTGGCACATACAAGCTGCCCGCGGCGATAAGCGCGACCCGAAACGGTAACAGGCGGCGTGCCTGTTATCGTTTCGGATTTCGAAATACAGTTATTCCGCCGCGGCGCTGACTTCAACAGCCTCGTACGGCAGGCGCTTGATCTTGGCCATGTTCAGCCCCTCGATCCGCAGCAGCCGGGTCGCGGCCTTGCGTTCCGGGGAATGCAGGACGCCATGATCGTACAGATACGCATCGCCGGGCTTCATGACGTAGTTGTGGTTGAACTTCGCCTTGCCGGGCGTGTCCTCGGTCGGGCGCGCCACCAGATCCCAGGCGGTCATGATCGTCTCACCCGCGGCCTGGCCGTAAATCGCCCAGGAGGGGCCGTGGTCATGCGGCTTGGATCCCTTCGCGCCGGTATAGCCATGCGCCAGGATGGCGAAGCCGAATTCCGGATCTTCGTACAGCACAGGCCGCTCCGGCGTGCCGACGGGGATATAGGTCTCGATGAAGTCCGGGTCCGCGAGCACCTGCTGCACCAGATCGCGCACCTTTTCGCGGCCCGGCGTGCCCGGGTGGTTCTTGATCGCGTCGTGGCAGTCGGAGGCGAATTTTTCGAGTGTGATGGCCATGGGGGAGTCTCCTTCTTCCTGTGTTAGCGACGATAGGGAAAACACCGCGCGCGGTCGAGTGTCAGGCCGAAATGCCGACCGAGCGACAGGATGGCATCCCCGTGGTCGGGATAGGGGTCGGCATTGCCGCGGCCGACGATGATGGCGGTGCCTTCGGGCCGGCCCTTGGGCGGCAGCATGGCGGTGACCAGCGCGAGCCCGTCCTGATCCCGTAATGTCAGGAACGCCGGCATGGTGCGCTGGATATAGGCCTCCTTGCCGATATCCTGCTCGATATAAACCGTGGTGGCCGGCTGGTAGCTGTCGGCCGCGCGCTCCCGCTCCCGCCGGTAATGCTTTTCGACCGCGTGGTGCATGGACATGGACTCGGCGACGGCCTCGCCCTCGGTCATGAGCCGAAACCAGGTGCGGTCCTTCGGAGCGTCGCAGACATATTCCATGCGGGGTTCCCAGCTGGAGCGGCTTGGACGGTTGGTTCGGCTGAGCTTAGGATAGAGGCCTCACGCAGGCAAACGGGTTGAATTCAGATGGCGGCACCAGACGGGGATACGTTCGATTATGTGATCGTGGGGAGTGGCGCGGCCGGCTCGGTCCTGTGCCGCCGCCTGACCGAAGACCCCGGCGTCACCGTCTGCGTCCTCGAATCCGGTCCGCCCGATCGGCATCCGTTCATCCATATCCCCGCCGGCTTCATCAAGATGCTGTTCAACCCCACCTATACCTGGCAGTTCCAGACGGAGCCGGGAGAGGGCATCAACGGTCGCCGCATTCCGACCACCCAGGGCCGCACGCTCGGCGGGTCATCGTCGATCAACGGCATGATCTACAATCGCGGCCAGCGGGAGGATTTTGATCACTGGGCCCAGCGCGGCAATCGCGGCTGGGGCTATGTCGATATCCTGCCCTATTTCAAGCGCGGTGAGCGCCGGGTCGGCGCGGCCGATGACAAGATCCACGGCCGATCGGGCAGCCTGCCGGTGACGGATAATGACTGGATGCACCCGATCTGTGAGGCCTTCATCGAAGGCGCCAGCGAACTCGGCATCCCCCGCTGTGAGGATTACAACTCCGGCGATCATCAGGCCGGCGTCGGCTATTACCAGCGCCTGATCAACCGCGGCTTCCGCCACTCCGCCGCCCGTGTGTTCCTGCATCCCGCCCGCGCCACGGGCCGGTTGGACGTGCGCACCGATGCCCGCGCGGCCAAGATCCTGTTCGAGGGCACGCACGCCAAGGGCGTCGAATATGTCGATGACCGCGACAAGACCACCCGCAAGCAGGTCTTCGCGCGGCGGGAGGTGATCGTCTCCGCCGGTACCGCCAATACGGCGAAGCTGCTGCAGATGTCCGGTATTGGTCCGGCCTGGTTATTGAATGATCTCGGCGTGCCCGTGATCGCCGATTTGCCGGTGGGGGAGAATTTCCGCGACCATTACAATGCCCGGATCGTGGCGCGGGTGAAGAATATCCGCACCATGAACGAAATGTCGCACGGCCTGGGTCTTGTCGGCCAGGTGGCGCGCTGGGTGCTGGGCAAGCCCTCGATCCTCGCGACCAGCCCGTCCATCGTGCACTGGTTCTGGAAGAC
This sequence comes from uncultured Acetobacteraceae bacterium, assembly GCA_903900905.1. Lineage (GTDB taxonomy): Bacteria > Pseudomonadota > Alphaproteobacteria > Acetobacterales > Acetobacteraceae > Rhodopila. Next base: position 1,477 of record CAIUPC010000447.1, on the reverse strand, counting down.
CGAGGACACGATGCGCCAGCCGGACATCCAGGGTGTGTTCAGCCCGGCCAGCTACAAGCAGGGGTTTGTGGGGCTGCTTGACGATTACCCCGGCATGACCTGCGGCGTCTGGCAGCACCGGCCCGAAAGCATTGGCTATGTCCGCGCCCGCACCACCGATCCGTTCGTCGATCCGATGATCCAGCCGAACTACCTGAAGGACCCGATGGACCAGCGGGTGATGGCGCGCGGCATGCGGCTGGCGCGGCAGTTGTTGCATACGGGGCCTCTGGCCGAATTCTTCGACCGTGACGAGCTGCCCGGGGCGCATGTGCATACCGATGATGAGTGGCTCGACTACGCGCGCCAATATGGCTCGACGTCCTACCATCTGATCGGCACGGCGCGGATGGGGCCGGTGACCGACAAGACCGCGGTGGTCAGCGACGAGTTGCTGGTGCACGGCATTCAGGGGCTGCGGGTGGTCGATGCCTCGATCATGCCGAACATGCCCTCGGCGAATACTTACTCGTCCACGATGATGATCGCCGAGAAAGCGTCCGACATGATCCGCGGGCGGGCGCCCTTGGAGCCGGTGGAGGGTGTGGCGGCTTAGAGCGTGATCGTTTGAAGTGGAATCACCCGAAAACGTGAATCACGGGATCCCCGGGTTTGACCCCGAGGACCTTTACAGCGCGGTGCCGCAATCGGCTCAGCGCTTCCAGTTGAAGCCGCGGCGCTCCGCCTGGCGCACCAGGCCGCGCCATTCGGCCAGGCCGTATTCGTTCGTCGCGCGGCGCTTCGTCATCCGCTCCTTGGCCTTGCCAATCACGTAATCGTCGATTGCAACCGGCTCCTCGCCCAGCTGGCGGGAGATCAGTTCCAGCTCGCAGGCGCGCTCCAGCGAATACATGCGCATCATGGCGCCATGGACCGTTTCGCCCAGCGTCAGCAGGCCATGATTGAGCAGCACCACGCAGCTGCCGTGGGCGCAGGTCTTGCCGAGTTCTTCGCATTCCTCGACCGTCGCCGGCACGCCGTAGGTGTGGTAAGCGATGTCGTCATAGACCGCGAGCACGTCCTGGCTGATCGGGCGCAGGCCCTTGGCCAGCAGCGACACGCCGGCGCCGGCGCGGGTATGGGTGTGCAGCACGCAATTGGCATCCGGGCGGGCCTTGTAGACGCCGCTATGGATGATGAACCCGGCATTGTTGAATTTGCCGCCGGGGGACAGAACGTTGCCGTCCATGTCCATCTTCACCAGGGACGAGGCGGTGATCTCGTCGAACATCTCCCCATAGTTGTTGATCAGGAAGTGGTTCGGTTCGCCGGGCACGCGCACCGACATGTGGGTGTTGATGGTGTCGGTCCAGCCGAGCAGCTGGTTGACATGGTAGACGGCAGCGAGCTCGCAGCGGATTTCCCACTCGGCTTCGGACATCTGGGCAGGCATCTGGAGGGCGGCGGACATGGGACTCTCCCGTTGGTTGCGTCCCTG
>CAIUPC010000446.1 GCA_903900905.1 uncultured Acetobacteraceae bacterium | reverse complement strand
TGCGGGAGGCTGGCGGCGGGGCCATGATCGGGCTGATCCTGGGCTTCATCGCCTACCATGCGCTGCGCCTGGTGGATGATGTCGCGCTGGATCTGACGACCACGCTGGCGCTCGCCACCGTGTCCTACAGCCTGGCGCATGCGGTGCATACCTCGGGCCCACTGGCCGTCGTGGTCGCGGGCATGGCGATGAACCACAAGCGCGCCAAGGTCGCCATGTCGGAGGCATCACGCCGTCAGGTCATCGCCTTCTGGGACATGATGGATGAGCTGTTGAATGCCCTGCTGTTTCTGCTGATGGGCTTCGCGCTGCTGTCCCTGCAGGTCGATGGCAAGCTGGTGCTGGCGGCGGTCGCGGGCATCGCGCTGGCGCTGGCGACGCGGCTGGTCAGCGTCTCACTCCCGACGGCGCTGGTGCATTTTCGTGACGCGAATCTGGCGAAGAGCATCGCGGTGCTGACCTGGGGCGGTTTGCGGGGGGGAATCTCGGTCGCGCTGGTGCTCACGCTGGACCCCTCACCCTACCGTGGGCCGCTGTTGGTCGTGTGCTATGCGGTGGTTGTGTTCACCATTCTGGTGCAAGGCCTGTCGATGCCGCGGCTGGTGCGGAGACTTTACCCGCGCGGGCTGTAACACCAGCCGCCCCTGATGTTAGCCTATGGTGTCTCCCGGGGGGCTGGGGGGAGGGGTGAAAAGGCACAGTTTCGGGGGGATTGACCCCTCCCCCCAACCCCCTCCCGCAAGGGGAGGGGGAGAGTCGATTTCAACGGCGCCCCAAAACCCGTCATGGTTCGCCCACGGGTCCGGCCCATGGCCGAGCTGAGGACAGGCTCCGGCGGATCATCCATGATTTTAGAGCATGATCGTTTGAGGTTGGATCGCCGTACGTGTTCAATCCTTTGTTTTGTCGCGTGATTCACGTTTTCGGGTGATTCCACTGCAAACGATCACGCTCTCATGCTGTGATCAGCAAAGTCGTGGGTGGCGGGCGAAACCCGGCCCGTGGGCCCGCCAGGACGATGGGTTGTATCCCGCGTGCCAATGCCCAGAACGGTTGGCAGGAGTTCGCTTGCTGGCTGAACGGCATCGGATGGCTCAATAGTTTCGGTCCCAGGGATGCGGTCCTCGCATAGTCGTCTCAAAGTGTCATTTTTGGATACTGTGTCTCATGCCATGTATCAATCCAATTCCGAATCCACCGCTCTGACCACGGGGGAGCGGCTGGTTAGCAAGGCTTGCACCAGCGCGTCATCCGGCGGGGCGAAGCTGGCGCCGGGCGGCATGCCGCCATGGCGGCGGATCGCTGCGGCGCGTCGCGGGTGGAGGATGGCATAGAGTTCTTCGTCGGTGCGTTCTGGCGTTTCGGTTGCGGCTGCATATGCGTCCGCCTCTGGTGCCGGCGCCGGTTCGGGTTGCGGTGGCTGGTCCGGTGTGGCGATGGTCTGTTTCGGCTGGGCGGCCATGGACGAGCCGGCGATGTGTTCGGCCACGGCGGCGGCCTCCGCCGCGGCCATCTCTTTGTCGCGTTTGATGCGGATGGCCTGCATGTTCTGAAGCGTGCGCACCGCGCTTTGGGACTGGCGCATCATGCTGGTTGCCTGGGCGGTGCATTTCAGGCCCATGGCGAGGGGCATGTCCGCGGCATTGGCCAGGCGCATGCATTCCTCGGCATGGGCGGCGGCGGCGATGGCCTGGGCAGCGAAGACGGCTTCGGCCGCGGTGACGGGGCAGAGGGCGGCGGTGCGGGCGATCGCGGCCTCATTGCGGTCGTACAGGGATTCCGGCGTGTCATCCGGTGGCGGGGGGAGGCAGGCGGTGAGGGTGAGGTACAATTGCCGGTAGGCGGTTCCGGCACGGCGGATGGCGGGGTCTTGGGTCTGGGTCATGCGTGCGGATTTGGGTGTGTTCCTGGTTTGTTCAAGGGGGTGAATCCGATTTTTTTTGGCCCGGCTGGGCGATGGCGAGACTCGTGAGAAACAGTGGGCGGCGGCCGGACCGGGCGCTTCTCACAAACCGCTTTACCCGCATAGGTTTGCTGCCCGGAGCGGGACGCGGCCGGTCATCGCGCGGGACACAGGGGCGGTTCCGCGGCGGTCAGCATCTCGACCTGTGCCGCGACGATCTGGTTCTTGGTTCGGCGTCTTGTTGCGGCCCGGCGCCGGTTGGGGATCGCCCAGCCGAGGCCGGGCAAGCCGGCCTTGCCGCCGCTCCGCGAACATGGCCTGATCGCCGCAACAACAGGAGGAACCCATGAATTTCTATTCTCGCCGTGGCCTCGCCGCGCTCGCCGGGGCGCTGACATCCCTGGTCGCGACACGGGCCAGCACCGCCGCGGCCGCCGACAAGAATCAGATCGTCGGCACCTGGAAGATGGTCGATGCGGTCTCCAAGGACGCGACAGGCAAGGTGCTGCCGAAGCCCTATGGCCCGAAAGGCATGGGGCTGGTGACGCTCAATGCCGACGGGCGGATGATGGCGGTGTTGTGCGACGGGCGAAGCAGCCTGCCGGACGGGACCGCGCGCGACTATGCGTCCTATTGCGGCAACTACACCTTCGATGGGGAAACCCTGACGACACGCGTCGATGCATCCTCCGCTGCTCGTTTGGCTATCGGCGGCGATCAGGTGCGGAAGGTCCGCTTCGAGGGCAAGCGCCTGGTGCTGGTACCGCCGCCCACGATGCTGAACGGGGTCATGCAGCACCGGGAGATATTCTGGGAACGGATCAGCCCAATACCCGCCTGATATGCGCTTCATAGGCGGCCGCGTTGCGTGCTTGCAGGCGGGACGTAGCCGTCAGGGCGCCGCCATTGTCGGAGCGGTCGCCAGATTGACACCATCCCGAACGGGCGTGAGTTCGGCGACCCTCAGGCGTTTGCCGAGCGATCCATGGACGTTCTGATTCATCAAAGCGTGCTGACGCCGGGGGTGAAGCGATCACCCCCGGCCATAACCGCCGCGTGATGATCAGAAGAAGGTGGCATCAACGCCGAACACCAGGCTCTTGATCTTCGCCCAGGTCGAGGTGTTGCCGCCGCCCATCGTATTGGTCGGAGCGGCCTGCCCGCCGACGACGCGGTCGAGATCGGCGGAGGGCAGTTCGTTCCGGGCGTGAGCGGCAGCGTCGGAGCGGGCGATGGAAGCGATGGATGACATGGGTAACGCCTGTATTGATGTCCCGGGTCTGAGGATCATGGCGCCGTTCCGGGTCCCGTTCGCCATGCCCGGATCAAACCCTTTTCCGGCGCTTCGCGCTGTGCCGTGCGGCACAGGGATGCCAGGTTGCACTCTATCCGCCTGCCCAGCCCTCCGCTGTGCGATCCGGAGCGGGGGTCATGTCGCCTCCCATCTTGACCCCCGGCCCTCTGCCCGATCACTCTCCGCCCCCAATCACCAGGGGGACCCGATCCATGGCCAATCACTCCGACGATTCCGGCGACAAGCGCCTGCGATCCCGCCGCTGGTTCGACGATCCCTCCGATCCCGCCATGACCGCTTTGTACCTCGAGCGGTACATGAACTACGGCATTACCCCCGATGAGCTCCGGGGCGGCAAGCCGATCATTGGGATCGCGCAGACGGGGTCTGATTTGTCGCCATGTAACCGGCATCATATTGAGCTGGCCTCGCGCATCCGCGACGGCATCCGGGAGGCCGGGGGCGTGCCGCTGGAATTCCCGGTCCACCCGATCCAGGAAACCGGCAAGCGCCCGACGGCGGCGTTGGACCGGAATCTGGCCTATCTGTCGCTGGTGGAGGTGCTGCATGGCTACCCGCTCGACGGCGTGGTCCTGACCACCGGCTGCGACAAAACCACGCCGGCCATGCTGATGGGCGCGGCGACGGTGAATATTCCATCCATTGTGCTGTCCGGGGGCCCCATGCTCGACGGCTGGTGGCAGGGGCGTCTGTCCGGCTCCGGCACCATCGTCTGGGAAGGCCGCAAACTCTTCGCCGAGGGCAAGATCGGCTACGACGAATTCATGGAGATGGTTTCGTCTTCGGCGCC
>CAIUPC010000445.1 GCA_903900905.1 uncultured Acetobacteraceae bacterium | reverse complement strand
TGTTCGCTTTTTTCAGGGCTTTTCGATCTGGCTGCGGCAAAGCCTCTTGCATCCCGTGCCGGATTGAGTCATAAACCCGCCACCCAGACGGTTCTGCCTTGCGCCGCTCTGTCATTCCGGATGCGGGTGTAGCTCAGGGGTAGAGCACAACCTTGCCAAGGTTGGGGTCGAGGGTTCGAATCCCTCTGCCCGCTCCAGATTTTCTTGAAATGGACGGTTGGGTTCCGGTGCCAGGTGGCGCCGTTCGTGGGGCCTTAGGGCGGGTGGTTTGTCGCCTATTGCGCTACAATTGGCCGTCTCCGCCGCATACGACCTCGGAAACGTGGCAATCTCACTCTCCCCCAACTACCCTGCCGGCATGATCCCCCTCGACCTTACGGCTCTCGCCGAAAAGGCCGTCGGCGGGGAGGACGTGTTCGTCGCCATCGGCGCCCGCCGGTTGCGCCTTTTGCCAGCCGGGCCGGAGACGCCAAACGGCGACATCAGCTTGCGCCCAGGCCGCGGTGCGCTGCGCGGGTTGCTGACCATCCCCGACGCGTTCTACGAACCCTGGACGGACGAGGCGATGGGCGAATAACGCCCCCTCCCCATGCGCCCATTGGTCATCGGATATCCCGCCACCGGCGGAGGCGTCAGTCCTGAGCGTCCTAAAAGAAGACGTAAGCCCGGACCACGACGTTCTTGCGGCACGGGGCATCCAGCGGCACGGTCGGGTCGATGCAGGCCGTGTGGAACGAATAGCGCGAAACCGAGCCGTCGGTCACGGAATCGTAGCATTTCAGCATCGAGACCTCGTTCGGCTGCTGCTGCGGGAACCAGTACCACTCATGCTCGGCGCGATAGGTGAACCGCGTCGTCTCGCCAACCCGGTCGTCGTAAATCCGGTAGTTGGTCATATACGGTTGGTCGGCGAAGGACGGCCAGGCGGCCAGCACGAAGGGGAACTGCTGCACCGTCTCCATCGGCTTGGCGAGGTTGATCGACACAAAGCGGCGCGACATCTTCGCGTCGGCTTCCTCCTCGGTATAGTGCTGCTCGCGCCCGAAATTCCGCAGATTGCGGGTCAGCAGTTCGCGGCACCGCACCCGGCCGCTGTTGTCGTTCAGATCATTGTGCACGAGCGTGGCGTAGCGGGCGTTCACACCCGGGTTCTTGTTGTCCTGATCTTCCGTGCGGTCACCCGCGTAATCCTTGTCGAAGACATCGTGGTTGTAGACCAGCGCATCCGTCGCGTCGGGGAAGAATTCGAGCAGGAGCTTCTCGATCTCCGGGTAGAACACGCGCTCGACCTCAGCGGAGTCGTAGAAGTTGGTGCACTCGGACTCCAGATGCGCCAGCGACAGGCCCAATTTGTCCATGCATTCGGGGGTGTCGGGCCGCAGGCCGGGATAATATTCAGCAATACGGCGCGCATCGCGCATCAAATGCGGGAACCACAGGTCGCGCCGTTTGTTGTCTTGCTCGTTCTGGCGCAGAATTTTGGCCATGTCGGCGCGCGCCGGGTCCTGCCAGACCCCGTTGGACGGCACGACGGACCATGTCGGGCGCTCGTAGATCGTATAGGGCATCGGCAGCGCCAATCCGCCTTCGGGGGCCTGGATGGCGTTATTCTTGCGGATATAGTCGGCGCATTCTTCGAACTTGCGGAACGCCGGTCCCCATTTCGTCATGACCGGGCCGCCGGGCGGGGCTTTCTCGATCATGTCGATCACACGGGCGCTCTCGCCTTCGGCGATCTGGGCCAGGGCGTCATTCAGCGCCACGGTGGTGCCGGCGTCGCCGTCCCGATCAAACGACATGTAGGACAGGCCACCATTCGCGGCGATGGGCGGCGGTTGCCCTTCGGTCCGCTGCAGCGACGGCACATAGGGCGTCCAGGTCTTCGTTGCGTCCATCTGGCTCATGGCATTCCTCCAAGGTCCTTTTTATCACCGTGGCATACTGCGCCCGCGATTTCCAGAGCATCGCCAGCCGGTTCGGGGACCGCGAAGGCGCCCGCCGGGACAAAGTGACGACAATGAACGGGAGGTCCATCGGGCGGTGCGCCGCGGTTGCTGCCGGCGCTCAAAGTTTGTGGCGATTGGATGATGGCTGAGGGTTGCAATGCCCGGAGAACCCGACTATCAACCGCGCCCTGGACGCGACGCGGGCGTAGCTCAGGGGTAGAGCACAACCTTGCCAAGGTTGGGGTCGAGGGTTCGAATCCCTTCGCCCGCTCCAGACCTTTCTCATGAAAATCAGCAGATTGAATGTGGTCCTTTGGGGCCATTTTCTGCTGCCTCCCGCTACGCGAAAGCCGGGGAGGCATGGCATCCCGGCTGGGCGACAGCCCCGCTGATCTTGCCGCGGGGCTGTCACTGCCATACCGTCCGCTCCATCCCAAACGGACCAGGATGCCAGTCATGAGCACAATCGAACATGTCGACCCTGAGTTGCGCGATATGCTCGCATCGTGGCCTCCTGTGCCGCTGACGGCCGAGACTTTGACACAGCGCCGCACGGCGGCGCTGGCGTTGCTGAGCGGGGTTCCGAAACCCGACCTGCCGGACATCGAGACGAGCGAGATCCATGTCCAGAGTGCGTTTGGCGCGCCACCGATCCGGGTGCTGGCCTATCGTCCGGTCAGGTCCGCTCATCCGCTTCCCGTCATCGTGCATATTCATGGCGGCGGCTTCGTGATGGGCGCGCCCGAGATGAAGGATGTGGAAAACAGGATCTTCGCGTCAGAGTTGAAATGCGCGATTTATTCCGTGGACCATCGCCTCGCGCCTGAAGCGCCGCACCCGGCGCCGGTGGAGGATATCTATTCGGTGTTGCTCTGGCTGCACGCGAATGCCGGGCAGCTCGGGCTTGATCCCGCCCGCATCGGTATCAAGGGCGAAAGCGGCGGCGGTGGCTTCGCGGCGGGGGCCGCGCTTTATGCCCGCGATCGGCCCGGACCAAAATTTGCCTTTCAGCATCTGATCTATCCGATGATCGACGACCGTTCGGCGGTACGCAAGGACCTCCATCCTTACGTTGGCGAATTCGTCTGGACCCAAAAGAACAACTATTTTGGCTGGCGTTCGCTGCTGGGTGAGGAGCCGGGTTCGGCCGATGTCTCGCCTTACGCCGCGGCCGCGCGCGCGGCGGATGTGTCGGGCTTGCCGCCGACTTTCATTTCCGTCGGCGGTCTCGATCTCTTCCTCGAAGAAAATATGGCCTATGCTGATCGATTGAGCCGGGCCGGCGTGCCGGTCGAATTTCACCTGTATCCGGGCGCCTGTCACGGCTTCTATCGGGCGACGAATGCCCGTGTGACCCAGCAGGCCGAGCACGACACGCGTGAGGCACTGCGGCGCTTCCTGCCCGGGTAAGGCCAGGGGCCTTCAATATTGACGCATGCTTTACCGGTCATGGCCGACGCCAGCCGGCAACCCAGGATTTTGTCGCCGCCATCAACAAAGTCCTGGGTCGGCATGACCGCGTCAGGGCGGGGGGCAGTCAGACCGTTTTGTAGACGTCGCGCCAACGCCGGATAGCGTCGATATGCCCGTCCACCGTGGTAAGATTGGCGCCCATCGTTACGACAGATATGTGGCTGCCCCCGGCGTCGCGCCATCCCGCGATATCGCCAGGCCATTGGTTGTCGCCGCGGCTGTATTGCTGGATGGCCTCGAAGCCAAACGCATCGGCGTCCCTCCCGAGTGCGCGCAGCCTGGCCGTGATCTTCGCCTTGATCTGCACGGCTTCGGTCTGCGTCCGGCCCGCGAACATAAAGCCGTCCCCGATCCTGGCCGCCCGGTCGTACGCGGCCTCGCTGAAACCGCCCAGCCAGATCGGGATGCTCCGCTTCGGGCGCGGCGATATACTGGCCCGGTCAATGCGGTGATCCGAGTCCTCATGGTCGACCACAGGCTGTTCCCACAGCTTACGGATCAGGCCGATCTGCAGCTCCTGGCGCTTGCCGCGGCGGCGAAAATGTCCTGACATTTCGAGTCCATCATATTCCACCCAGTTCCAGCCGACCCCAACGCCCAGGCGGAGCCGGCCGTCTGAGAACAGGTCAACGTCCGCCGCCTGCTTGGCGAACAGCGCCGTCTGTCGCTGCGGCAGGATGATGACGCCAGTTGCCAATTCCAGCGTTTTGGTGACCCCCGCGAGATAAGCGTACGTAACCAACGGTTCGTGGAACGGATCGGTTTCTTTGTAAGGACCCGTCAGTTTCGGTTCACGCCCGCTATGTACCGCGCCAAGGACGTGATCGTAGATGACGATGTGGTCGTAACCCAGGTCTTCCGCCGCCTGGGCGAATGCCTTGACCGCCCCTGTATCACCGCCGAGTTCGATTTGGGGATAAACGACACCCGTTTTCATTTTCTGTTCCCTTTTGCCCGATGTCAGGTCTGGCGCGGAACATAGGCCCCCCGTGTCCGGCCGGGAAGCCGCTGACCGAAACCCGCCGCTCGCTTCGGACAAATCGGCAGCCGGTCGGTTGACTTGCCTCCCACGCGGAGGGAGTTTTGGGCCAAGGATCGAACGCTGTTGAAACCCAGGAACCCTCCCATGAATATCGAGTTCACCGGTAAGAAAGTCGTCATTTGCGGTGGTAGCCGCGGAATCGGCCGATCAATGGCGCTTGGCTTTGCCGCTGCTGGCGCGGATGTGTCGATCTGCGCCCGTGGGGCGGAGACGCTGGAGCAGACCCGGCTGGAGGTCGCCGCCCTCGGTCATATCGCGCATGCGGGCTCCGCTGATTTAGGGAATGAGGTGGAGATCAAGGCCTATGTCGCCAGCGCGGCGGCGGCTTTGGGCGGTATTGATGTGCTGATTAACAATGCCTCCGCCTTTGGATCGTCGGATGATGAGGCCGGCTGGATGACCAGCATGGCGATCGACATGATGGCGATCGTGCATGCCACGCATGCCGCGCTGCCGTTCCTGAAGGCGGGCAAAGGCAGCGTGATCAACACGTCCTCCATCTCCGCCATGCGGTCGGCCGCGCGGCAGCCGCCGTACGGCGCGATCAAGGCGGCGGTGATCCATTACACCAATACGCAGGCGGCGATGTATGCCCGTGATGGGATCCGGGTGAATGGCGTGGCGCCTGGCTCGATCGAATTCCCGGGCGGGGTTTGGGATCGGCGCAAGACGGAGAATCCGAAGCTTTACAATGCGGTGCTGAACTCGGTGCCGTTCGGGCGGCTGGGTGCGCCGGAAGAGGTCGCGAATGTGGTGATGTTCCTGGCCTCGCCGCTGGCGTCCTGGGTGACGGGGCAGACGATCGTGGTGGATGGGGGGCAGTTGCTGTAGCGGCAACGGCTGAAGGTGGCGCCTCTTAGGCCGCCACCCTCGTTATGCCCATGACGAGCGGTATCCACGCCTTGCTCCCCTCAAACAGGGCAAAGGCGTGGATTTCGCGCCGGAATGGCAAGGTGGGGGTCTACCGCGTTCACAGATCGCGGAAACGATTGTGCGCGACCCTGCCTCAATCGTCATGGCCCGGACAAGCCCTACCGGATTCACAGATCGCGGGAACGATTTTCGCCCGTTCTGCTCTACAACGTCATGGCCCGGCTTGTCCGGGCC